>NZ_QLTL01000009.1:0-270951 GCF_003269045.1 Pseudomonas sp. URMO17WK12:I7
TGGCGTCCCCTAGGGGACTCGAACCCCTGTTACCGCCGTGAAAGGGCGGTGTCCTAGGCCACTAGACGAAGGGGACACGCTGCTGACATTACTGCCTGCTTTCACTCCCTGCCGCGTTTCGCTGTGTGCTTTACGCTGCAAGTGGCGCGCATTCTATGGATGCTTCGAACACCCGTCAACCCTTTTGTAGAAATTTATTTAAATCAATGACTTCGGTCCGTATAGAAGGCGTCGCGAGGGCACGCCTAAGGATTGGCGTTGATTTTCTGACACGGCCGTCGCAAAGTGCCATCACTTGAGGAATCTGGCAGTCAGCCGACAAAGTGCATCGAGGAGGCCACGCCGGTCCCTTCGCGACAGCGACGGCTACAACTACACTCTATTAAGCAAAACTTCTGGATGAGGCGTTAACGGTGACACCACTTCTGATCACTCTGCTCATCGTAGCGGGTATCGCGTTGCTGATCGTGATCGGCTACCTCAACAACGTGGTCGAAAACAGCAAGCTCGAACGTGCGCGACTGAAGATCGACCTCGCCGACCGGGTCCGCCGCTGTGGCGAAATCACCGAGACCTTCCCCGGCCAGTTCATGACCCCGGCACTGAAGCTGCTGCTGGCTCGCCTGGAGTTGAACCTCAACCAGCGGCAACTGGCGCTGGACAAGCACAACGCCGACTTCAAGGCGCGCATCGCCGAGCTCGAAGGGCTGATCGGCCAGGGCGAGAGGATCCCGGTGAACAACCCGCCCTGCCCGATCCAGACCGAAGTCAAAGCCAAGGATGTGCGCTTCCTGCTTGAGGCGCTACACACCCAGATCGTCAAGGCCACCCAGGAGAACGTGCTGCCAACCAACGAGGGCAAGCAATGGGTCAAGGAGATCCGCCACATCCTGGTGCTGCTGCATATCGAGTTCTTCAACAACCTCGGCCAGCAGGCGCTGCAGCAGGAACAGCCAGGCCAGGCGCGGCTGGCCTTCGAACGCGGCGTGCAGTACCTGCGCAAGCAGCCGGAGCCGAAGGTATATGAAGAGCAGTTGACGTATCTGGAAAAACTACTGGCGCGGGCCAATGCCCAGGTGATGGACAAGATGGAGCCGGCGGAGAATGAGCAGAACGAACTGACCGAAGGGCTCAAGACCGATGAAGACGAGACCTGGAAAAAGCGGGTGATCTACGACTGAACTTGAAACCTGTACCAGCCTCTTCGCGGCTAAAGCCGCTCCCACAGGGATCTTTGTAGGAGCGGCTTTAGCCGCGAAGAGGCCGGTACAGTCAACACAACATCAGCAATCGGTCAGCTCCAGGAAGATCGCTGCCAACCTCTCCAACCCCACCTGATCCGCCTCACTGAAACGCGCCAGTTTCGGGCTGTCCAGGTCCAGCACGCCAATCAACCGCCCTTCTTTGACCAGCGGAATCACCAGCTCGCTGTTGGATGCGCTGTCACAAGCAATGTGCCCGGGAAACGCATGCACGTCCTCCACCCGCTGGGTCTGCCGCGTTGCCGCCGCCGCCCCGCACACGCCCTTGCTGAAGGGGATGCGCACACAGGCGACCTGCCCCTGGAACGGGCCGAGCACCAGCTCTTCGTTGCGGTTGAGGTAGAACCCCGCCCAGTTCAGGTCGTCCACCTGGTTATAGAGAAACGCCGAGAACTGCGCCGCATTGGCGATAAAGTCGCGCTCGTCGGCAAACAGCGCCTGCACTT
Organism: Pseudomonas sp. URMO17WK12:I7; assembly: GCF_003269045.1. NCBI lineage: Bacteria > Pseudomonadati > Pseudomonadota > Gammaproteobacteria > Pseudomonadales > Pseudomonadaceae > Pseudomonas > Pseudomonas sp. URMO17WK12:I7. The sequence goes on from NZ_QLTL01000009.1 coordinate 1,709, forward strand.
GCGCTGCCAGCAGGTTGTAGCCATCGAGGCCGGTGCCACTGGCATTGAGATCGATCATGTTTACTTTTGCTCCAGCAATTGCAGCCCGACCCAGTAGCGGGCGAACTGATAGGCACAACGGCCATTACGGTTGCCGCGCCCGGTCGCCCAGCGCACGGCGAGAATTTCCAGGGCTTCGTCACGCTGCCAGGCCAGGCCTGCAGGGCGGGCCAGCTGGCCAATCCAGTGCTCGACCACGTCGAGGAAGTGTTCCTGGCTGAAGGGATAGAACGACAACCACAGGCCGAAACGGTCAGACAGGGCGATCTTGTCTTCCACCGCTTCGTTGGGGTGCAACTCGCCGTCGACCATCTTCCAGTTTTCGTTGTCGCTCTGTTTTTCCGGTACCAGGTGGCGGCGGTTGGACGTGGCGTACAGCAGGACGTTGTCCGGCGCCTGTTCCAGCGAGCCGTCGAGCACGCTCTTGAGCACCCGGTAGTCCCCCTCCCCGGCCTCGAACGACAGGTCATCGCAGAACAGGATGAAGCGTTGCGGCAGCTTTTGCAGTTGCTCGACGACGCGTGGCAGGTCGGCCAGGTGGTCGCGCTCAATTTCGATCAGGCGCAGCCCGGCGCCAGCATGCTCGGCCAGCAAGGCGCGCACCAGCGACGACTTGCCAGTGCCACGCGAGCCCCACAGCAGGGCGTGGTTGGCCGGCATGCCATTGATGAACTGGTGGGTGTTGCGCCCCAGCTGCTCACGTTGCTTGTCTACGCCGATCAGGTCGGTCAGGCGGATGTCCAGGCTGACTTCCAGCGGCAGCAGGTAGCCACTGCGGCCATCGCGCTGCCAGCGCGCGGCCAGGGTGGTGCCCCAGTCGATGTGCGGGCGCGGCGCCGGCAGCAGGGGTTCGAGACGCGCCAGCACCGATTCGGCGCGCTCCAGGAAACTATTCAAGCGAGCGTCCATGACGACTCCTACAAATTCAGATTCACGGCTGCTGTACCGGCCTCTTCGCGGCTGAAGCCGCTCCTACAGGGATATCACTGCCTTTGAGGCATGCGTTGACCTGTGGGAGCGGCTTTAGCCGCGAAGAGACCGGCACTGGCAATTGAGCAATCAAGGCTGAATGTGCGACAGACCCGCCAGCAGCCAAGGTTGATCGGCTATGCTTGCGCAGCGCAAGGGACGTGAAACCGGCTCGGGACTCATGGATATCAAGTTCACCAATCGCCTGTCATACAAGCAAGCCCGGTTGACAGTCCTGGTCGGCTTCATCCTGGGAACATTGCTCAGTCTCATCCAGATCGGCATCGATTATGCCAGCGAAGACGCATCCATCAACCGTGAAGTGCAGGCTTTGCTGCAAATCAGCCACGATCCGGCTTCGCGCATCGCCTACAACATTGACTCGGAGCTGGCGCTGGAGCTGACCCGCGGCCTGTTGCAGTCACCGGCGGTCATCCGTGCGCGGCTGATCGACAACAACGAAACGGTGCTGGCCGATGTCGAGCGCCCGCGCCTGCAAGACCGCTACCGGCCATTGAGCGACTTTCTGTTCGGCGAGAAGCGCCAGCTCAAGGACCGCCTGTTCCTGACCCACATGCCCGAGGAGTACCTCGGCACCTTGTACCTGGACGTCGACACCTACGCCTTCGGCAGCCGCTTCCTCGACCGCGCCGGGGTCACCTTGCTCAACGGCTTCGCCCGTAGCCTGGTGCTCACCGGCATCCTCCTGGCGCTGTTCTACATGATGCTGACCAAGCCGCTGGTGACGGTGATCGGCGCCCTCACTGGCCGCAACCCTCGCCAGCCCGGGCTGACCCGGGTGGATTGCCCGCCTGGCCACGAACTCGATGAGATCGGCGTGCTGGTCAAGGTCGCCAACCAGCAGTTCGTCAGCATGGCCACCGAAATTCAGCAGCGGCGCACCGCGGAAAACCGCTTGACGCAATACCTGAACGAGCTGGAAGACATCGTCTCGGCCCGCACCGAAGCACTCAAGGCCAGCAACAGCCGCCTCAGCCAGTCCAACCAGGAGCTGGAAGAGGCCCGCCAGCGCGCCCTCGACATGGCTCAGGCACGCGCCGCCTTCCTGGCCAACATGAGCCACGAGATCCGCACCCCGCTCAACGGCATGCTCGGCATGATCGCCCTGGCCCTGGACAGCCCCCTGGCCGGCGAACAACGCCAGCAGCTGTCGATCGCCCACGACTCGGGCAAGGTGCTGGTGGAGTTGCTCAACGATATTCTCGACCTGTCCAAGTTCGACGCCGGGCAGCTGGAGCTGGAGCGCATTCCCTTCGACATGGGCGCCATGGTCGAAGACACCGCCAACCTGCTGTCGCAGAATGCCGCACAAAGCGTCGAGCTGACCTGCCTGATCGCCGGCGACTTCCCAAGCTCGGTGCTCGGCGACCCCACGCGGGTGCGCCAGGTGGTCAGCAACCTGCTCTCCAACGCCCTCAAGTTCACCCGCTTCGGCCGCGTCGATGTGCGCCTGGTACGCATCGTCGGCGGTGTGCGCCTTGAAGTGCGTGACACCGGCATCGGCATCCCCGAAGATGCCCAGGCGCGGATATTCCAGCCATTCACCCAGGCTGGCGTCGGCATCACCCGCCAGTACGGTGGCACAGGGCTGGGCCTGGCCCTGACCCGCAACCTGTGCAAGGCCATGCAGGGCCACCTGCACATTCAATCCGAACCGGGCTTTGGCAGCCGCTTCAGCGCCGAGCTGCCGCTGACTACGCATACCGAGGCTATTGCACCGGCAGCCCTGCAGGGCAAAGTCGTCGCCCTCAGCGACGCCGGCAGTGGCCTCAGCGAACTGCTACAGGCTCTGCTGCCTGGCTGGGGCCTCGACTATCAACGGCACGACAGTGGCGCAGCCATCGACAACAGCATCGACCTGCTGATCACTGACGACCTGGAACACCTGTTTCAGCTGCGCCCGGCACTCAAGGCACCGATCCTGCTGGTAACTGCTTACGGCAACTTCCTGTCCAGCGAACAATCGGCGCAACTGGCACCCCTGCATCAGCTGGCCCGGCCACTGTCGCGCAACGCGCTGTACCAGACCTTGCGCCGCACCTTGCAGGGGCATGCCCCGGAGCACCCACTGGCCACCCCACCGCTCACGGCCAACGAAGGCCGCGCGCGTATCTTGCTGGTGGAGGACAACCCGGTGAACCAGTTGGTCGCCAAAGGTATGCTGGCCAAGCTCGGCTGCCAGGTACAACTCGCCACCCAGGGCGCCGAGGCCCTGGAATGGCTGGAGCGGGAAGACTTCGACATGGTGCTGATGGACTGCAACATGCCGGTGATGGATGGCTATGAGGCCAGCCGGCGCATTCGCCAGAGCGGGCGTTGGCCAGAGCTGCCGATCGTCGCCCTGACCGCCAACGCCATGCCCGAGGAGCGTGAGCGCTGCCGCGCGGCAGGCATGAACGACTACCTGGCCAAGCCGTTCCGCCGCGAGGAGCTACTGGCACTGATCGACCACTGGGTGCCGCTCAGCGGCTGAGCAGGCGCTCGATGTCGGCTTCCAGGGCCTGGGGCTTGGTGGTTGGCGCATAGCGCACAACCTTGCCGCTGGCCGGGTCGACCAGGAACTTGGTGAAGTTCCACTTGATCTTCTGCGAGCCCAGCAAGCCCGGTGCGCGCTGTTTCAGTTCGACGAACAGCGGATGAGTACCGGGGCCATTGACCTCGACCTTGCGGAACAGCGGGAAACTCACGCCGAAATTGGCTTCGCAGAACAACGCAATTTCCCGTGCATCGCCCGGTTCCTGCTTGCCGAACTGGTTGCAAGGGAAGCCCAGCACCACCAGGCCACGCTCGCGGTAGTCCCGCCACAGCTGCTCCAGGCCTTTGTATTGCGGGGTGAAGCCACACTGGCTGGCGGTGTTGACGACCAGCAGCGCCTTGCCAGCAAAGTCGCCGAGCTTTTTCTGCTCGCCGCCCAGGGTCACGCAGGGGATATCCAGCATCGATCCGGCCATTATCAGGCTCCGTCGTGGGGTTTGAAGTCCAGGCATACCGAGTTGATGCAGTAGCGCAAGCCAGTTGGCGGCGGTCCGTCGGGGAATACGTGGCCCAGGTGAGCGTCGCACTGGGCGCAGGTGACTTCGGTGCGGATCATGCCGTGGGAAGTATCGCGGATCTCGATCATCGCGCTTTCTTCGATCGGCGCGTAGAAGCTCGGCCAGCCGCAGCCGGAGTCGAACTTGGTCTGCGAATCGAACAGCGGCAGGTCACAGCAGATGCAATGGTAGATGCCAGCGCGGCGTTCGCTGTTGTACTTGCCGCTGAACGGCCGCTCGGTGCCCTTGAGGCGGCACACCTGGTATTGCTCCGGGTCGAGCATCGCACGCCATTCTTCAAGGGTTTTGTCGATCTTTTGCATGTGGGGACCTCGGCAGGCTGAATTTCACCTCGCGCCGTCTTTTCCGTAGCGCGGGTGGCACGTATATTAGGTGGCTTCGTGTGCACGGGCTCCAAGTCTGGCACCCGCGCCCCGCCCTTTCAAACCTTTCGACGGCGGCGCACCGCGTATTCTCAATCGGGATCACATCATGCAGTTCAGCAAATCGAACAAGCTCGCCAATGTCTGTTACGACATTCGCGGCCCAGTGCTCAAGCACGCCAAACGCCTGGAAGAGGAAGGCCACCGCATCCTCAAGCTGAACATCGGCAACCCGGCGCCGTTTGGCTTCGAGGCGCCAGACGAAATCCTCCAGGATGTGATTCGCAACCTGCCTACCGCTCAAGGCTACAGCGACTCCAAGGGCCTTTTCAGCGCGCGCAAGGCGGTGATGCAGTACTGCCAGCAGAAAGAAATCGAAGGCGTCACCATCGAGGACATCTACCTGGGCAACGGTGTGTCCGAGCTGATCGTGATGTCGATGCAGGCACTGCTCAACAACGGCGACGAAGTGCTGATTCCGGCGCCTGACTACCCGCTGTGGACCGCGGCCGTGAGCCTGGCCGGCGGCAAGCCGGTGCACTACCTGTGCGACGAGCAGGCTGACTGGTTCCCGGACCTGGAAGACATCAAGGCCAAGATCACCCCGAACACCAAGGCCCTGGTGATCATCAACCCGAACAACCCGACGGGCGCGGTGTACTCGAAAGAGCTGCTGCTGGGCATGCTGGAGCTGGCGCGCCAGCATAACCTGGTGGTGTTCTCCGACGAGATCTACGACAAGATCCTCTACGACGAAGCCGTGCACATCAGCACCGCCTCGCTGGCCCCGGACCTGCTGTGCCTGACCTTCAACGGCCTGTCCAAGTCGTACCGGGTAGCCGGTTTCCGCTCCGGCTGGCTGATCATTTCCGGGCCCAAGCACCACGCCCAGAGCTACATCGAAGGCATCGACATGCTGGCCAACATGCGCCTGTGCGCCAACGTGCCGGCCCAGCACGCCATCCAGACTGCGTTGGGCGGCTACCAGAGCATCAACGACCTGGTGCTGCCACCGGGCCGCCTGCTGGAGCAGCGCAACCGCACCTACGAGCTGCTCAATGACATCCCGGGCGTCAGCTGCGTCAAACCGATGGGCGCGCTTTATGCCTTCCCGCGGATCGACCCTAAGGTCTGCCCGATCCTCAACGACGAGAAGTTCGCCCTCGACCTGCTGCTGTCGGAAAAGCTGCTGATCGTTCAGGGTACAGCGTTCAACTGGCCTTGGCCGGACCACTTCCGTGTGGTGACCTTGCCGCGGGTGGATGACCTGGAAGCGGCGATTGGGCGGATTGGCAATTTCCTGCGGACTTATTCGCAGTAAGGTTTGACGGGACATTGGTGATGCCTGTGGGATCGAGCGCCGCCCGCGCGGCGCATCGCGGATAAATCCGCGCCTACATCTGTTGCAACGTAGCCATGCCTGACACGCCATGGTTGTCAGCCGGTTCGCACGGCTCAAGTCATGCGCCAGGGCGGGCAACCATGGTGAAACAGGTTCGGTACGTTGCAACAAATGTAGGAGCGGATTTATCCGCGATGCACCGCGCGGGCGCCGCTCGATCTCAAAGACCCCGCAAATCTCAAGGCATGCACCTTTCTTACATCCTGCAACGCTCTGTCTCACAGCCTCCACGCCATCCTCTGCCATACTGCGCCGTACACAGTTTGAAATAGTCGCCCGATTGAATCGCCGCGGCCGGCACCTTATATACCCCGCAGTAAGCAACGACTTATCCGTCAGGAGAACGTAACAACCATGATGCGCATTCTGTTGTTTGTAGCCACCAACCTCGCGGTGGTGCTGGTTGCAAGCATTACCCTGAGCCTGTTCGGCTTCAACGGGTTCATGGCCGCCAACGGGGTTGACCTCAACCTCAGCAGCCTGCTGGTGTTCTGCGCCGTGTTCGGCTTTGCCGGCTCCCTGGTCTCGCTGTTCATCTCGAAGTGGATGGCGAAGATGACCACGGGCACCCAGATCATCAGCCAGCCGCGCACTCGCCATGAGCAGTGGCTGCTGCAGACGGTCGAGGAGCTGTCCCGCGAAGCCGGCATCAAGATGCCCGAAGTCGGTATCTTCCCGGCCTACGAGGCAAATGCCTTTGCCACCGGCTGGAACCGCAACGACGCCCTGGTCGCTGTCTCCCAGGGCCTGCTGGAGCGCTTCTCGCCCGATGAAGTGCGTGCCGTGCTGGCCCACGAGATCGGCCACGTGGCCAACGGTGACATGGTCACCCTGGCACTGGTGCAGGGCGTGGTGAACACTTTCGTGATGTTCTTTGCCCGCATCATCGGCAACTTCGTCGACAAGGTGATCTTCAAGAACGAAGAAGGCCAGGGTATCGCCTACTATGTGGCGACCATCGTCGCCGAGCTGATCCTGGGCATCCTCGCCAGCATGATCGTCATGTGGTTCTCGCGCCGCCGCGAGTACCGCGCCGACGAAGCCGGTGCGCAACTGGCCGGCACCGCTGCAATGATCGGCGCCCTGCAACGCCTGCGCGTGGAGCAAGGCCTGCCAGTGCACATGCCCGATACCATGAAGGCCTTCGGCATCAACGGCGGCCTCAAGCACGGCCTGGCCGGCCTGCTGATGACCCACCCGCCACTGGAAGACCGCATCGAGGCCCTGCGCCGCCGCGGTTGATCCACCTGGCAAAAGAAAAGGGCGACTTCGGTCGCCCTTTTCTTTTGCCTGTGCCGTCCTCTTCGCGCACCTGTGGGAGCGGGTTTACCCGCGAGGAGGCCGGCACAGCAAACACATTATTCAGAACTGTACTTGATACACCCGCTCCACCACGCTCTCGACACCGGCCTGGAGGAATTTCGGGCTTTCTTCAATGACCTCCCGTTCGTCCAGCACCTGCACTTTGCCACGCGCATACCCTCGGCGCACTTCATCATCCGGCACCGAAAAAGGCGGGCCAGCCAGCAGTTGCTGATCGTAATCCATGGTCAGCAGCAGCCCTTTGCACCCTGTAGGCAGCACCTTCGCCAGATGTGCCATGTAGCGCGCCCGCATCTCGGGCGGCAGGGCGATGACCGCGGCACGGTCGTAGAGACCCATGCAATCGGCAACGTCTTGCGCCTGCAACACAAAGAAATCGCCACACCAGACCTCTATGTCGCCACTGCGCCAGACCTCGAATGCCCCCTGCTCCGACACCTGCACCGGCAACGCCTGCTCGCGGAAAAAGTCCTCCACCGCCCGCCGGGACAGCTCCACGCCCAGCACCCGGTGCCCCTGCTCCTTCAGCCAGGCCATGTCCAGGCTCTTGCCACACAACGGCACCAGTACGCGACTGCCCACGGGCAGTGCCAGCTTGAGCCAATGCGACTGGAGGAAGGGGTTGACGTCCGTGCGGTGAAAACCGATCTGGTTATCGTCCCATCGCTTCTGCCAAAACGCAGGTTCCATGATCACTCCCGATTTTTAGATGGATTGCGGGTAAAACTTGGTTTGGATTTCGATCTGTACTTGATCGAAGATGATTGCATCTTAACCCTCAGGACCCCGTCATGCTGCCCAGCCTGTTCATCTCCCACGGTTCCCCCATGCTCGCCCTGCAGCCCGGCGCCAGCGGGCCGGCGTTGGCCGGGCTGGCCAATGCCCTGCCACGGCCGAAAGCGATCGTGGTGGTGTCGGCGCACTGGGAAAGCCGCGAGCTATTGGTGACCGGTGGCGCACAGCCAGAAACCTGGCACGACTTCTACGGTTTTCCGCCGGCACTGTACGCGGTGCAGTACCCGGCGCCAGGTGAGCCCGCCCTTGCCAGCCAAGTCAGTGAGTTGTTGAACGCTGCGGGCCTGCCGGCGCGCCTGGATGCACAGCGGCCATTCGACCATGGCGCCTGGGTGCCCTTGTCGCTGATGTATCCGGATGCCGGCCTGCCGGTGATTCAGGTTTCCCTGCCAAGCCAGATGGGGCCTGCACTGCAGATCAAGGTCGGCCACGCGCTGGCAGGGCTGCGGCGCGAAGGTATCCTGCTGATCGGCTCCGGCAGCATCACCCATAACCTGGGCGAACTGGACTGGCACGCCGGGCCGGATGTGATCGAGCCGTGGGCACTGGCATTCAGGGATTGGGTGGTGGAGCGGTTGAAGGCGGATGACCAGGCTGCGCTGCTGGACTACCGGAAGCAGGCGCCATTTGCGGCGCGCAACCATCCCAGTGATGAGCATTTGCTGCCGTTGTTCTTTGCCCTTGGGGCTGGGGACAGGTTCGGGATTGTGCACCAGGGCTTCACCCTGGGCGCCTTGGGAATGGACATCTACCGGTTCGACTGAAGATTACCGGGGGCGCTTTGCGCCCCTTTCGCGACACAAGGCCGCTCCTACAAGCGATACGCGATCCCTGTAGGAGCGGCCTTGTGTCGCGAAAGGGCTGCGCAGCAGCCCCAAAATAGTACTGGCAAAAAAATCCCCGACCTAGGCCGGGGATTTTTCATTGCTTCAGAATCAATCTTCGCGGTAGCGGCGCAGCTTCAGTTGCTTACCGGCTACACGAGTGTCCTTCAGCTTGGTCAGCAGCTTCTCGAGGCCATCTTCCGGCAGCTCGATCAGGCTGAAGCTGTCGCGTACCTGGATGCGGCCGATGGCGTCACGGGCCAGGCCACCTTCGTTGAGAATCGCGCCCAGCAGGTTCTTGGCGGCGATACCGTCACGGGCACCCAGGGCGGTACGGCAACGCACACGGCCTTCGGCCAGCGGCATTGGCGCACGACGCTCGCGGTCACCACGATCGCTGCGCTCCGTGCGCTCACCACGCTCGGCACGCTCGCCACGCGGGGCGAAGCTCGGCACCAGCGGCTGCTCGCGCTCTACCGCGGCCAGGTCCAGCGCCTGGCCATTGGTGGCCTTGCGCAGCAGGGCCGAAGCCAGGGCACGTGCACTGCAACCGAGGTCGGCGGTCAGGCGGTCGAACAGTTCGCCATGGGTGGCTTCTGCTTCGGCAACCAGCGGCGCCAGGCTCGAGGTCAGCTTCTTGATGCGGGCGTCCAGTACAGCCTGGGCGTTCGGCAGACGGGCTTCGGCAACCTTCTGCCCGGTCACGCGCTCGATCACCTGCAGCATGCGGCGCTCACGCGGGGTGACCAGCAGCAGTGCACGGCCATCGCGACCGGCACGGCCGGTACGGCCGATACGGTGCACGTAGGATTCCGGGTCGTACGGCATGTCGACGTTGAACACGTGAGTGATGCGCGGTACGTCCAGACCACGGGCAGCGACGTCGGTGGCGACGACGATGTCCAGGCGCCCATCCTTCAGCGAGTCGATCACGCGCTCACGCTGGTTCTGGGCGATGTCGCCGTTCAGCGCAGCAGCCTTGTAGCCCTTGGCTTCCAGCGCGGCGGCCAGGTCCAGGGTGGCTTGCTTGGTACGCACGAAGGCGATCAGCGCGTCGAACTCTTCGACTTCCAGCAGACGCAGAACAGCCGGGATCTTCTGGTCGGCATGGACCATCAGGTGAGCCTGGTCGATCGCGGTGACGGTCTGGGTCTTGCTCTGGATCTTGACGTGCTTGGGCTCGCGCAGGTGGCGTTCGGCAATCGAGCGGATCGACGACGGCAGGGTTGCGGAGAACAGTACGGTCTGACGGCTGGCCGGGATGGCATCGAAGATCACTTCGAGGTCGTCCATGAAGCCCAGCTTCAACATTTCGTCGGCTTCGTCCAGTACCAGGTACTGCACGGTCGACAGGACTTTCTCGTCACGACGCAGGTGGTCGCACAGGCGGCCCGGGGTGGCAACGACGATTTGCGCGCCGTTGCGAATGGCACGCAGCTGCGGGCCCATCGGAGCACCACCGTATACGGCCACCACGTTAACGCCAGGCATCTGCTTGGCGTAGGTTTCGAAAGCGGTGGCTACTTGCAGCGCCAACTCACGGGTTGGCGCCAGGATCAGGGCTTGCGGTTCGCGCTTGCTCACATCGATCTTGTTGAGGATCGGCAGGGCGAAGGCAGCGGTCTTGCCGGTGCCAGTCTGCGCCTGGCCGATCATGTCGTGACCGGCGAGGATGATCGGGATCGATTGTTGCTGAATGGCGGACGGCTCTTCATAGCCGGTCGCCAGAACGGCAGCAACAATGTTCGGATTAAGATCGAGAGCGGCGAAGCCGCCGGTTTCCTGGGTCATGGGTCTGCCTCTAAGTGCATCCGCAAAGACCCATGCTGCAAAGCTGCACATGCCTTGAAAGACCGGACGGTCACCCAGGCAGCTTTGTCGGCGGGGATTTGCGAAAACGATTGAAAAAGAAAAACTTGAGAAGGTCCGCCTAGCGGACGTGCAGCCGAAGCTGGACTCGGAGGATTTGCACCACCTGATTTTGAGGTCCGCTAAAAGACCGGCGCGTACTATACCCGAATTAATGCCAGGGGGTGAGTAAATTTTTCTGGCCCTACGGCCAGTACCGGGCCATCAACCCTGACCTGCTGAATCGATTCCCACCTGTAATCCGAGTCGCCCTTTTCGCGGGCAAGCCCGCGAAAGGGCGACTCGATCTCAGGTAGCTGGCCGAATCTCGCGAATCAAGCCTTCCAGGCCATAGCCCAACCGCGGCGCCAAGGCCTCGGCCCGCGCCCGCAAACCGTCGAGGTCCAGTTCCTGCTCCAGATCCGCCGGCACCAGCAGGATCACATTGCCCTCCTTCACCGGCAACTCCCAGTAATGCCGGTGGTACAACCCGCGCAGCAGCGCCGCGCCCAGCGGCTTGCCATCATCGTTGGCCCACTGGTTGATCACCAGCCAACCACCCGGGTTCAGCTTCTTCTGGCAGTTCTCGAGGAAATTCCACGCCAGGTGCCCGACACCGGGCCCGTGGTCGGTGTAAAGGTCGACGAACAAAAGGTCGGTCTGCTCGGCCGTGGGCAGCAACTCAAGGGCGTCGCCTATGCGCACGTACAGGCGCGGGTCATCGTCCAGCCCCAGGTGTTCCATGGCCAGGCGAGGTACGTCCGCGCGCAGCTCGATGGCCTCGATGTCTTCCAGCGGCAGGAACTTCATGCACGCCTGGGTCAGGGTGCCGGCGCCAAGGCCTAAAAACAGCGCGCTCTCCGGCTGCTCATGGCACAGCGCGCCAACCAGCATGGCGCGGGTGTAGTCATATTCCAGCCAACTCGGGTCGGCGGTGAATACGCAGCTCTGCTCGATGGCATCACCGAACTCGAGGAAGCGGTAGTCTTCCACCTCGTACACGCTGATCACGCCAAAGGCATCCTCGACCCGGGCCAACAGCTTTTCTTCCCGCTCCGTCGCCATCTACCTGCCACCCACCCGCGCAAAAACGCGCATTGTCCGCCAACGCCCCGGATGCAACAAGCGCGGCGCCAACTGTTACCATGGCAGGCAGCCCAAACAGACAATACCGAGCCTGTGATGAACCGACCGTGGAGCCCTGACAGCTGGCGTGCCCTGCCGATCCAGCAGCAACCGACCTATCCCGACGCCGCGCACCTGCTCAAGGTCGAGCAGACCCTGGCCAGCTACCCGCCGCTGGTGTTCGCCGGCGAGGCGCGTGAGCTGCGCCGGCAGTTCGCCGAGGTCACCGAGGGCCGCGCCTTTCTGTTGCAAGGCGGCGACTGCGCCGAGAGCTTCGCTGAGTTCTCGGCGGCGAAGATCCGCGACACCTTCAAGGTGCTGCTGCAGATGGCCATCGTCATGACGTTCGCCGCCGGCTGCCCGGTGGTGAAGGTCGGGCGCATGGCCGGGCAGTTCGCCAAGCCGCGCTCCTCGGGTGACGAAACCATCGGCAATGTCACCCTGCCGGCGTACCGCGGCGACATCGTCAACGGTATCGGCTTCGACGAAAAGAGCCGCGTACCCGACCCGGAGCGCCTGCTGCAGGCTTACCACCAGGCCACCGCCAGCCTCAACCTGCTGCGCGCCTTCGCCCAAGGCGGTTTCGCCGACCTGCATCAGGTGCACAAATGGAACCTCGACTTCATCGCCAACTCGGCGCTGGCCGACAAGTACCACCAGCTGGCCAACCGTATCGACGAAACGTTGGCCTTCATGCGCGCCTGCGGCCTGGACAGCGCGCCACAACTGCGCGAGACCAGCTTCTTCACTGCCCACGAAGCGCTGCTGCTCAACTATGAAGAAGCCTTCGTGCGTCAGGACAGCCTGACTGGCGACTACTACGACTGCTCCGCGCACATGCTGTGGATCGGCGACCGCACCCGCCAGCTCGACGGCGCCCATGTCGAGTTCCTGCGCGGCGTGCACAACCCGATCGGGGTCAAGGTCGGCCCGAGCATGAACCCCGAAGCGCTGATCCGCCTGATCGACACGCTGAACCCGGCCAACGACCCCGGCCGCCTCAACCTGATCGTTCGCATGGGCGCCGGCAAGGTCGGCGCACACTTGCCTGGGCTGATCCGTACCGTCGAGCGCGAGGGGCGCAAGGTGCTGTGGAGCTCCGACCCGATGCACGGCAACACCATCAAGGCCAGCAGCGGCTACAAGACCCGCGACTTCGCGCAGATCCTCGACGAGGTGAAGCAGTTCTTCCAGGTGCACCAGGCCGAGGGCAGCCATGCCGGCGGCATCCATATCGAGATGACCGGGCAGAACGTCACCGAATGCATCGGCGGCGCCCGGCCGATCACCGAGGATGCCCTGTCCGACCGCTATCACACCCATTGCGACCCGCGGATGAACGCCGATCAGTCGCTGGAACTGGCCTTCCTGATCGCCGAAACCCTCAAGCAGGTACGGCGCTGAGCAAAGCCTGACGCAACCGGCTGCCCTCTGCCCGAGGGCAGTTCAATTGCACCCGCTCCAGGCCCAGCCACCGGGCCATGCGCAACAGATGACCCGCCAGGGCTTGATACCCCTCATCGTCCAACGCTATCGACTCTGTATGCACGGCGTGTACCGCCAGTTGCCCCAGGGCGCGCTCGGCGCGCAGGTCCAGGCGCGCGGCAATGCGCTCGCGGTAGAGGAATGGCAGCACGTAGTAGCCATATACCCGTTTGTGGGCCGGGGTGTAGATCTCCAGGCGGTAGTGGAAATCGAACAGCCGCTCGGTGCGGCTGCGTTCCCAGACCAGAGAATCGAATGGCGACAGCAATGCGCTGGCTTCGATGCGCCGGGGGATACGTGGTGAGCCGGCGCAGTAGGCCAACTGCTTCCAGCCCTGCACCTCGACCGGCTGCAAACGGCCATCGGCAACCAGTTCGTCCAGTGCCGCCCTGCCCTGAGCGGGCTCAAGGCGGAAGTAGTCGCGCAGGTCGCGTTCGGTTGCCACGCCCAGGGCCGTGGCCGCGTGCAACATCAGGCCTTGATGGGCTTCGGCTTCGCACGGCAGCGCCTGATCGAGGATCGCTTTGGGCAGTACTTTTTCCGGTAGGTCGTAAAGCCGTTCGAAGCCGCGGCGCCCCGCCACCGTTACTTCACCGGCGGCGAATAGCCATTCCAGCGCATGTTTTTCTTCGCTCCAGTCCCACCAGGGGCCGGCCCGTTCCTGGCGGGTGGACAGGCTGCCCGCGCCCAGCGCGCCCTGTTCGCGCACGGCGGCCAGCACGCGAGCGATCACGTCCTGGCGTTCGCGGCCGAATTGCGCAAGCTGGCGGTAGATGCCGCGGCCATCGGCGGCATGGGCCATGCGCCAGCGCAGCATCGGGTGGAGGCTGAGAGGTAGCAGCGAGGCTTCGTGACCCCAGTATTCGAACAGTTGGCGCTGACGGCCACGGCCCCAGGCGAGTTGGTCGAGCATGGCCGGCGGGTAGTCGCCCAGGCGGGAGAACAGCGGCAGGTAATGGGAGCGCACCACGGCGTTGACCGAGTCGATCTGCACGACGCCCAGGCGCTGCAGCATGCGCTTGAGTGCCGGCAGCGCTGGAGTAGCTTCGGGTGGCTTGCCAAAGCCCTGAGCTGACAAGGCCAGACGGCGGGCCTGGTTGATGGACATCTTGAGCGCCAAGCCTGGGCTCCCTGTGGTGGGTCTACCGGCCTCTTCGCGGCTAAAGCCGCGCCTACACAGGCTACCGTTTCGCCTGTAGGAGCGGCTTTAGCCGCGAAGAGGCCGGTAGACCCACCGACAAACTTAGCTCATTTACGCAACGGGTCATCCCAGAAATGCCGCTCGGCCTCTTGCTGGATGTCCGCCCGGCTCAAGCCCAGGTCATGCAAGGTCGCATCACTCAGGCTGGCCAGTTCCTGGCGCTGGCGGTACAGCTGCAGCCACCGGGCCGGACGGTCCAGGGCCACATGCCACAGGTGGTTCAGGGAAAAGGCAGGTTGCTGGATGCTGCTGACATGACCTTTCATCGTGAAGCCCTCCGTGTTGATGGCTCCAGTTTCTGCTTGGGCTTAAGATCAATCCAACGAATGTTTCTGATGCCATGCATCTCGGAGATTGATGCAATGTCCCAGTACCAGAGCCTCGATGCCGACGTGCTGCGCACCTTCGTCGCCATCGCCGAGCAAGGCGGCTTCACCCGCGCCGGCGAAGTGGTCAACCGCACCCAGTCGGCGGTGAGCATGCAGATGAAACGCCTGGAAGAAGACATCCTGCAGCGCCAGCTGTTCGAGCGCGAAGGCCGCCAGGTCAGGCTCACCGCCGAGGGCCAAGTGCTGCTGGGGTATGCCCGGCGCATCCTCAAACTGCATGGGGAAGTGTTCAACACCCTGCGCATGCCGCACATGGTCGGGATGGTGCGCATCGGCACGCCGGATGACTACGCCATGCGCTTTCTGCCAACCATCCTTTCGAGCTTCGCCCAGGCCTACCCGCTGGTGCAGGTGGAGGTGCATTGCGACTCGTCCAAGCAGCTGATGCTGCGCCAGGATCTGGACCTGACCATCGTCACCCGCGAGCCGGGTAACGAGGTTGGCCAACTGTTGCGCCAGGAGCGGCTGGTGTGGGCTGCCGCCGAAGGCTTCTGCCCGCAGGAACAACGGCCCATGCCGTTGGCGCTGTTCAACACCGACTGCTTTTGCCGCGCCTGGACCTGCAATGCCCTGGAGGCCCAAGGCATCGACTACCGCATCGCCTACACCAGCCCCAGCCTGGCGGCGATCTTTGCCATCGTCACCGCGGGGCTCGCGGTGACGGCACAGTTGCAGAGCCTTGTGGGTGGCAACATCCGCATTCTTGGCGAGAGCGAAGGGTTACCGCAGTTGCCGGTGGCCAACGTGATGCTGCTGCGCAACAGCCAGAGCCAATCGCCGATTACCGACTGCATGGCCGATTACATTGTCGAAGGATTCCAATAATTTGGGGCTGCTACGCGGCCCCGGCGATCTTACAGTTCAAACGTCAACATCACGGCACACACAACCAGAAACACGCAGAACATCGCCCGCAGTACCTTCTCGGGCAGCGCATGGGCCAGTTTCACGCCCCAGCTGATACTCAGCAGCCCACCGACCGCCAACGGAATACCCACGCTCCAGTCGACACTGTGATGCACCCCGTAAGTCACCAGCGTCACCAAGGTACTCGGTGCCGCCAGCGCCAGCGACAGCCCCTGCGCCACCACCTGGGTAGCGCCGAACACACTGGTCAGAATCGGCGTGGCTACCACCGCCCCACCCACGCCAAACAGGCCGCCCATGGTCCCGGCAAAACTGCCCAGCACACCCAGCCACGGCCAGGCATGGCGCAGCTCGGCAGTGGGCGGCGCCCCCTTGAGAAACATCCGCGCCACGTTCCACACCGCCAGCGCCACCAGGAAACCGACAAACCCCAAACGCATGGCATGCGCATCGATGCCCACCGCCCAGATCGACCCGAGCCAGGCGAACAGGAAGCTGCACAGTGACAGCGGCAAGGCATGGCGCAACTCGATACGGTTGCGCTGGTGATAGCGCCACAGCGCCAGCAGCACGTTCGGCACCACCATCACCAGCGCCGTGCCCTGGGCCAGTTGCTGATCGAGGCCGAACAACACCCCTAGCGCCGGGATGGCGATAAGCCCGCCACCGATGCCGAACAACCCACCCATGGTGCCCAGGGCAGCGCCCAGCACGATATACAACAACCACTCGATCATCAGGGTCTCACCCGCCTGTTTGGAATGCGAGCATGCTAACGATTGCGCGCTGGCAGGGAAACTCACCACGACGCACAATGGCTACCCGCGCTTCGCAAAAGCAAAGTGGCCATGAGCCCCGATCCCTGCCCGCCCCGCTGAGCCTGTTCCTCGACATGCTGGAAACTGGCGGTTTGTCTGCTGCGCGGCCAACGAATACCGCTGTTCTGCGACAACAGCCCACCCGAAGCTGAAACCAGTGGCAATTATGCACTGGGCCTTGAACATGAAACGAACTCTCGCAGCCATTTGCTGCTCGAATTTCTCAAGAGCCGCTTGCGCTCGGTTCCACCCAGGTGCCTGGCGCTGCGCGGTGAGCTGCGCTGGTAGTAAGCGCACCAACCTTCAGCGTGCTAGATTTCTCCATTGATGACATTCAAGGACCTGCATGAACGCCAACACCCAAGCTTCCTGTGACGAGCTGCTGCTGGACAACCAGGTCTGCTTCGCCCTGCACTCCACCTCGTTGCTGATGACCAAGGTCTACAAGCCGCTGCTGCAAGCGCTGGGCCTGACTTACCCGCAGTACTTGGCAATGCTCGTACTGTGGGAGCAGGACGGCCTCACTGTCGGTGAAATCAGCCAGCACCTGCTGACCGACCCTGGCTCGCTCACGCCCCTGCTCAAGCGCCTGGAAAGCGAAGGCCTGCTACAGCGCAACCGCAGCCGCGAAGATGAGCGGGTGGTACTGGTGCAACTGACCGACAAGGGCCGCGCCTTGCAGCAGCAAGCCCGGGAAGTGCCGCAGTGCATCCTCAAGGCCAGCGGCCGCAGCCTCGAACGCCTGCAACAGCTGCAGGCCGACCTGCTGGAACTGCGCGACAGCCTGCAAAAAAATCTCTGACGGCTACGCTGTGTGATGCCCGTTCGGATGAGCGGTGAATATTTATCTTGCGCGCTAACTAATTGCGCGCTAATTTAAATCCCGTACCCACACGACGCCACCTGATCACCAGGGGCGCGCAGCACACTAGCGAGGCTCAAGATGCAAAAGGTCACTCCGCTGTACATCGCAGAAGCCACCTCCACCGGGGGTCGCGACGGCAAATCCCGCTCCAACGACGGCAAGCTGGAAGTCAAGCTGAGCACCCCCAAGGAACTGGGTGGCGCAGGTGGTGACGGCACCAACCCTGAGCAGATGTTCGCCGCCGGCTACTCGGCCTGCTTCATCGGCGCGCTGAAATTCGTCGCCGGCCAGGAAAAGAAAGCCCTGCCTGCGGATGCCTCGATCACCGCCAAGGTCGGTATCGGCCAGATCCCCGGTGGCTTCGGCCTGGATATCGACCTGCACATCAACCTGCCGGGCCTGGCCCAGGCCGACGCCGAAGGGCTGGTGGAAAAGGCCCACAAGGTCTGCCCGTACTCCAACGCCACCCGCGGCAATGTAGACGTCCGGTTGCACGTGACTGTCTGAAGCCCACGGTCCCTGTAGGAGCGGCCTTGTGTCGCGAAGGGGTGCGAAGCGCCCCCAAGATCTCGCTTACGTCGCAGTATCGCTGGGACCGCGCTGCGGTCCTTTCGCGACACAAGGCCGCTCCTACAAAAAACGCGTACATTTCTGGACACATAAAAAAACCCGGCCAAGGCCGGGTTTTTTGCGTTTCGCAAGAAGGATTACTTCTTGGAGCGGCCTTTGAAGCTGTTGTCGCGAGTGTCGATGTCGATCCACTCGTCGATAGCGATGAAGTCGGCAACCTGGATCTCGGTACCGTTTGCCAGCTTGGCAGGCTTCATGACCTTACCGGAAGTGTCGCCACGAGCAGCGTTCTCGGTGTAGACAACCTTACGGCTGATGGTGGTCGGCAGTTCAACCGATACCAGACGGCCTTCGAAGAATACGGCTTCGCAGACGTCTTCCATGCCTTCTTCGATGTACGGCAGAACAGCTTCGATGTCCTCGGCGTTCAGTTCGTACATGGTGTAGTCGGTGGTGTCCATGAAGGTGTATTCGTCACCATTGATGAACGACAGGGTCGCTTCTTTGCGATCCAGGATCACGTCGTCCAGCTTGTCGTCTGCACCATAGACGGTTTCGGTCTTGTAGCCGGTCAGCAGGTTCTTCAGCTTGGTCTTCATGATCGCGCTGTTACGGCCCGACTTGGTGAACTCAGCCTTCTGAACCAACCACGGATCGTTATCGATGCGCAGAACGGTACCGGGTTTGATTTCTTTACCAGTTTTCATTGCAAAATAT
The DNA here is from genome assembly GCF_003269045.1 of Pseudomonas sp. URMO17WK12:I7. Taxonomy (NCBI): domain Bacteria; kingdom Pseudomonadati; phylum Pseudomonadota; class Gammaproteobacteria; order Pseudomonadales; family Pseudomonadaceae; genus Pseudomonas; species Pseudomonas sp. URMO17WK12:I7. Next base: position 20,382 of record NZ_QLTL01000009.1, read on the forward strand.
CCGAATCTGGATGGATTTATAAAAATCGAGGCCGCGTATCATAGCGAATTTCGGTAAAAGTGTACTAGCGCTGCGGCAAGGTCCGGCCGAGCGGCCTGAGTCGCGGCCCAATCAGCGGCGTGCTGCTGCAGTTCTGCCCAGTGTTTGCGGGCACCTTGCCAGGCCGCGTGCATGTCGCGGTCCATGTTCCAGGCACGCCACAAGGCCATCAACGCCTCGCAGGCGGGGTCCGACAGGCCCTGTCGATAATGGCCGAGGAAGGCTTCGAGCTTTTCCCAGTGGGCATTCTCGTCCTGCACATAGATGTGCCACAGCATCGGCCGGCCGGCCCATTGGGCGCGCACGAACGAATCTTCCCCCCGCACTGCGTTGAAATCGCAGCTCCACAGCAGGCGATCATAATCGTCCTGGCTGACGAACGGCAGGATCTGTACGGTCAACGTGCCGCGCGTGTGCACATCGCCGGCCTGTAGGTGCTGCTCCCCCAGCCAGGCACCCAGGTCGCCGAGAATGCGCCCTTGCGGGACCAGCAGGTGGACCGGGTCGGCATCTTCGACCAGCGCATCGAGCCACCGGCCCAGTTGCCCGTTTTCGTAGGCGAACAGCGACATCAGCAGCGCACCGGGCTGCGGATGCACACCCAGGCCCTGCAGGAACGCCGCGCGCGCCTCGGCCGATTGCTCGAACGCCTGCCGGCGCGGCAGCAAGCTGGCCTCGCGCAGCAGCCCGCCGGTCCTGGCCGTGAACCCCGGGAAGAAAAACACCTTGCGCAGGCCATTGGGCTGGGGCGATGGCAAGCCATGGCAACCTTCCACCCAGTCCTCGGCACTGAGGTACTCCAGGTTCAGCCACAGCACCGGCACCGCGCGTGCGCGCATCGCTTCGACGTAGGCAGCCGGCAACTGACAGGCAAAGGCACCGATCACCACATCCGCAGGCGCCGCGGGCTGCCATTCGGCGGGCCAGGCGCGCACATCGACACCCTGTTGCCATTGCTGCGCGGCAGCGGCATCGGCGCCCGGGCACAGCGGCACGAAGGCATTCAGGTCGTCCACCCACAGGCGCACCGCCAGGTCGTGCTCGGCCACCAGTTGCCGGGCCAGGCGCCAGGTCACGCCGATATCGCCATAGTTGTCGACGACGCTGCAGAAAATGTCCCAGGTGGTTTTCATGTGCCCTGCCTCGCCCTGCGCAAAACCGCGAATTCTGCGGATAAATTGTCGCCGACAAAAGCACCGCACGGAAAAAAGCGCCAGCGCCATGCGACAATGGCCCCCCTCGCCCGCCCTGCCAGGAGGCCACCATGCCCCGCCCCCGTGAACTAAAGATCACCCTGCAACCGCTGCAACTGGTTTTATGCATAGCCTTAGGCCTATGGCTCGGCGCCCTGGCAATTGGCCTGAGCCTGTGGCTGGCCCTGGGCCTGTGGCCCGAACGGCTTGAGCCCGAACTGCCGCCAGCTGTCTTCCGCGAGCCGGCACCTGCAACGGCGCCCGCGCAACCGGCGCACGCGCAGGACGAAATGTTCGAGCGCTACAAGGATACCCTGCGCAAACAGGAAGCCCAGCAGGCCGCCGAAGCCGCCCAAGGCAACCCGCGCAACCTCGGCAGCCCCAAGTGCCAGTTCTGGCTTGCGCAGAACCGCACCGCGCCGACCGACAAGAGCCAGGCCAACGTTCTGGAGTTCTGTTACTGACCATGGACAAGGCCTTCCTGCTAAGCCGCATCGTCACGGCCCTGGAAACCGACATGGAGGTACTGCGCCGTGCGGCGCAGACCGCCTACGAGGCGGCCACCGCCGAAGAGAACATCGCCGAGAACAAGTACGACACCCTGGGGCTGGAGGCGTCGTACCTGGCCACCGGGCAGGCGCGGCGCACGGCTGAAATTCGCCAGGCGCTGCTGACTTACCAGCAATTGCTGTTGCGCAATTACGACCCGGCGCGAGGGGTGCAGGTGAGCAACCTGATTACCCTGGAAGATGAACACGGCGGGCAGCGCCTGCTGTTCCTCGGGCCTGAGGCGGCGGGGTTGAAGATTGGCGAGGGGGATGAGTTGGTGACCGTGATCACCCCTCGCTCGCCGTTAGGGCAGCAACTGGCGGGCAAGAAGACCGATGACGAGGTGAGCCTGGGCTCGCAACTGTTCTACATCATTGATGTTGCCTGACAGGGCCCTTGCGCGGGCAAGCCCGCCCCCACCGGTTCATCACCGCCCCTGAGCACAGCGCCGTACCTGTAGGAGCGGGTTTACCCGCGAAGAGGCCAGGTCAGGCGACAGATTTCTAAGCCAAGGCATCGAAGCGCTCCGCCAACCTCCGTTCGGCAAACTGCTCCACCACAAAATCGATGAACGCCCGGGTCTTGCCCGGCAACAGCTTGTGCTCGGCGTAATACAAGCTGATATGCCCATCATCCACATACCAGTCCGGCAGCACCCGCTGCAGCTGCCCCGCCTCCAGATAAGGCACGGCGAACGGCAAGCTGACCAAGGCAATCCCCAAGCCCTGCTGCGCCACTGCACATGCCGCATCCGAATCGCTCATGGTCATTGCCTGGCGCAGCATCAACGGCTGCTGCGCCTGCCAGCGACTGGTCAATGGCCAGGAACGGACCCGCCCGGTCTGCGGCGAGCGGATCAGAATCCCGTCATGGCCCTGCAACACCTGCGGGTCTTCGATGGCGGCATGCCGACTCAGGTACGTGGGCGCCGCCACCAGCACCCGATGCGCCGGGGTCAACTTGCGTGCCACAACCCCAAGCGGGAGCTCGAAACCACCCCCAATGGCCGCATCGAAGCCCTGGCCGATCAGGTCGACCTGGCGGTTATCGAAATGCCAGTCGGGGGTAATCGCCGGGTAACGGCGCAGAAACTCACCCAGCAGTGGCAGCACGTACAGGCGACCGAACACGGTGCCCATGCTCACCCGCAGCAGCCCGGCCGGCTGGCCCTCGGCGCTGGCCAGGTTGGCCACGGCGTACTGGATGGTCCGAAAACTGTCGCTCACCTCGCCAAGAAAACGCTGCCCCGCCTCGGTCAAGGTCAGCTTGCGCGTACTACGCTGGAACAGCCGCACCCCAAGGCGCGCTTCCAGCTGGGCGACGTGCTTGCCCACTGCTGCCGGGGTGATGCTCAGGCGCCGGGCTGCCTCGGCGAAACTGCCCACCTCGGCGCTTCGGATGAAGCATTCGAGGGCGTTGAAAGACTCCATGGCCATGATTGCCAACCAAAGGTTTACTCTGCTGATAGTGATTGCCATCTTATCAGCAGGTAATCATCGGTCGATACTGCGTCCATCCAAGGCATCCGGCCTTGCTTCCAGCAGGAGATCAGCATGTCCAAGCAACTTACCCTCGAAGGCAAAGTCGCCTTTGTCCAAGGCGGCTCACGCGGTATCGGTGCGGCCATCGTGCGGCGCCTGGCCCGCGAAGGTGCCCACGTGGCCTTCACTTACATCAGCTCCGCCGGCCCGGCCGAAGCGCTGGCCGAAGAGGTCAAGGCGGCTGGCGGCCAGGCCCTGGCCCTGCGCGCCGACAGCGCCGACGCCGCCGCACTGCAACTGGCGGTGGACGATGCCGTGAAGGCATTCGGTCGCCTCGATATCCTGGTCAACAACGCCGGCGTGCTGGCCGTGGCGCCGCTCGCGGAGTTCGACCTCGCCGACTTCGACCGCACGCTGGCAATCAACGTGCGCAGCGTGTTCGTCGCCAGCCAGGCGGCTGCGCGCTACATGGGCCAGGGCGGGCGCATCATCAACATCGGCAGCACCAACGCCGAACGCATGCCATTCGCCGGTGGCGCCCCGTATGCCATGAGCAAGTCGGCGCTGGTCGGCCTGACCAAGGGCATGGCCCGTGACCTGGGGCCGCAGGGCATTACCGTGAACAACGTGCAGCCGGGGCCGGTGGACACCGACATGAACCCGGCCAGTGGCGAGTTCGCCGATAGCCTCATACCGCTGATGGCGATCGGGCGGTATGGGCAGGCCGATGAGATTGCCAGCTTCGTCGCCTACCTCGCGGGGCACGAGGCTGGCTACATCACTGGCGCCAGCCTGACCGCCGATGGTGGCTTTGCCGCCTGATAAACTGGGGGCCTTGCGCCCCCAGATTGCCATTGAACATGAGAGCCCCATGAGATCCCCAACGCTCAGCCGCGCCCTGGTCTTGCTGATGGCCACCGCCACCGGCCTGGCCGTGGCCAGCAACTACTACGCCCAACCGCTGCTGCACAGCATCGCCCAACAGTTCGGCCTGAGTACCGCCAGCGCCGGCAGCATCGTCATCGCCGCGCAGCTGAGCTATGGCGCCGGCCTGTTGCTGCTGGCACCACTGGGCGACCTGTTCGAGCAGCGCCGGCTGATCGTGGTGATGACAGCCATTTCCACCCTGGGCCTGGTGATCAGCGCCTGCTCCCCGAGCCTGCCCTGGTTGCTGCTCGGCACCGCGCTCACCGGCCTGTTCTCGGTGGTGGCGCAGATCCTCGTGCCGCTGGCCGCCACCCTGAGCGAGCCGCACCAGCGCGGCCGCGCGGTGGGCACCTTGATGAGCGGGTTGCTGCTGGGCATCCTGCTGGCACGCACCGCAGCTGGCTTCATGGCCGAGCTGGGCGGCTGGCGCAGCATCTATGTGCTGGCCGCAGTGCTGATGGCGCTTGCGGCGCTGGCGCTGTACCGCAACCTGCCCGAGCACAACAGCCATGCCGGTTTGAAGTACCCGGCGCTGATCGGCTCGGTGTTCCGCCTGTTCATCGAAGAGCCCGTGCTGCGCCTGCGCTCGCTGCTAGGCCTGCTGGCGTTCAGCCTGTTCGCGCTGTTCTGGACGCCGCTGGCATTCCTGCTGGCGCGCGAGCCCTACCACTACTCCGATGCCGCCATCGGGCTGTTCGGCCTGGCCGGCGCGGCTGGCGCACTGGCGGCCAACTGGGCCGGGCGCCTGGCCGACCGTGGCCACGGCTCGCTGGGCACCACCGTTGGGCTGGTGGCGCTGCTGTTGTCATGGGTCCCGCTGGGCTTTGCCGAACACTCGCTGCCGGCCTTGCTGGCAGGGGTGCTGGTGCTGGACCTGGCCGTGCAGCTGGTGCACGTGAGCAACCAGAATGCGGTGATCGCGTTGCGACCTGAAGCACGTACGCGATTGAATGCCGGCTACATCACCTGTTACTTCATTGGCGGTGCGCTAGGCTCGTTGCTGGGCACGCAGCTGTTCCAGCGGCAAGGGTGGATGGGCATCGTGGTGGCAGGCCTGGTGATCGGCACGCTGGCACTGGTGGTATGGGGCGTGGCGCAGCGCAAGGCCGCCGCGCAGCTAGCCTGAAGCCACCATCGAGTGCGACAAACCGGCGCATTACCCTCCGTCGCCTGGCCGTTGACTTGCCTGCCCCGGCGGCGCTCAGTAGGCGCTGGTCAAGGACCTTTCACTGACAGGACGAACCCATGACAAGACTCACGGTGCAATCCGGCGATTTCTTGCAAGGTGAAGGCGAGTTTCGCAATGGATCGCTTACTCTCAAGACCCCGCGCAGCCCTTCACCCGGCGAACGCATTTCACTCGCGCGCATCGCTGACCTGCGCCTGGCCAGCCTGGAATCCAGCCGCAGCCTCGGTACTGCGCTCGGCTGGGGCGTTGCCGGGGCACTGGTGGCTGGCCCCGTGGGCTTGCTTGCCGGGCTCTGGCTGGGCGGCAAAGAGGAAGAAGCCACCTTCCTGGCCACCTTCAAGGATGGCCGCAAGCTGATGGCCATCACCGACGGCAGGACCTGGTCAAAGATCGACGACACCTGGCGCCAGCATCGCCGCCCGGCACCTGCCGATTGAGCCCCAGCGGGGCATGGCCCTGCTAAGATAGCGGCCCTTTTTTCGCCTGTTCCGGCCCTTTCGCGGCAAGCCCGCTGCCACGGGTATTGCACTGCTCTCGTGGGCAGTGCAATACCCGTGGGAGCGGGCTTGCCCGCGAAAAGGCCTGCGCAGTACTTGCCCCAAGGACGCCCCCGCATGCCCCTGCTTCGCCCTCACCTGCCCCTGAGCCTGCTCAGCCTGGGCCTGGCCCTGCACAGCCCCCAGGGCCTGGCCGAGAACAGCCTCGAACTGGCCCCGGTGCAAGTGTCCGAAACCTACGGCGATGAGGGCTACCAGGTGCGCGAGGCTTCGGTCGGCGGCTTCCAGCCCGCACCGCTGCTCGACACCCCGGCCTCGGTCAGCGTGTTCAGCCAGCAACTGCTGGAAGACCGCCAGGTCCGCTTGCTCAGCGAAGTACTACAAAGCGATGCCTCGGTGGGCGAAAGCTATGCCCCGATCGGCTACTACGAAAACTTCAACGTGCGCGGCTTCGAGCTCAACGCCGCCAGCAGCTACCGTATCAACGGGCAGACCATCGCCGGCGAGCAGAACGTGGCGCTGGAGAACAAGCAGCAGGTCGAGTTGCTCAAGGGCTTGTCCGGCCTGCAGAGCGGCGTGTCGGAGCCGGGTGGGTTAGTCAACTATGTGACCAAGCGCGCCGCAGACGTACGCAGCGTTACGGTTTCGACCAACGCGCAAGGCGAGCGTTATCTTGCCACCGACCTCGGCGGCTGGTTCGGCAGCGAGCGCCAGTTCGGCCTGCGCGCCAACCTGGCCCACGAGGACATCCGCTCCTACGTCGACCACGCCGACGGCAAGCGCGATTTCGCCTCGTTGGCCTTCGACTGGCAGATCAGCCCCGATGCCACCTTGCAGCTGGATGCCGAGTACCAGCACCGCGAACAGCGCTCGGTGCCGGGCTACCAGCTGCTCGGCGGCAACGCACTGCCCCACGGCATCGACCCGGGCGACCGCCTGGCCTATCAGCATTGGGCCAAGCCGGTGCAGAACGACTCGCTGAACCTCGCTGGGCGCTTCGAGTACCGCTTCAACGAGGCCTGGACCGGCACCTTGAGTGCGTCGCGCAGCAAGGTGGTGATCGATGACTACAGCGCGTTCGCCTGGGGCTCTAGTGAAGGTGCGTTTTTCGGCAGTAATGGCGACTACGATATCTATGACTTCCGCAGCCCTGACGACAGGAGGCGCACAGACGAAGCACAAGCCATGCTGAGCGGGCATTTTGAAGCGCTCGGTGCAGGACACGACCTGACGTTAGGTGGCAGCGCCCAGCGTCGGACTCTAGATCAACGTCCGAGCTACATGGACTGGATTGGCAAAGGAAATATCTACACGGGTGCCCCGCTTCTGGAGCCATCTGCCAATCCCATAGAATCGAGCGAACGCCGACTGGACAGCCGCCAGTACGGCCTGATCGTCAGCGACCGCATCAGCTTCAACGAGCAATGGCAGACCGTGATTGGCGCACGCGAAGTGCGCCTGGATGAGGAGACCTGGGACGAGCGCGGCGTGGCCGGGCGGCATACCCGGCAATACCAGCTGTTGCCCAATGCCGCGCTGATCTACAAACCACGCCCCGACACCACCGTGTATGCCAGCTACGCCAAGGGGCTGTCAGCTGGCGGCACAGCGCCATGGTATGCCAGCAACGCGGCGGAAATGCTCGCCCCCACCCTCTCGCACCAGTTGGAACTCGGCATCAAGCGCGACTGGCAGGGCATGAGCTTCAGCGCCGCGCTGTTCCAGATTCGCCAGGCGTACCAATATGCACGCCCGGAAGGCGACGGCAGTTTCACCTATGTGCAGCAAGGCCAGCAGAAGAACATTGGCCTGGAACTGAGCGCCAGCGGCTGGGCAACCTCGAACCTTCAGCTTCAGGCCAGCGCCGCAGCAATTCGTGCCCGTGTGCAGGGCAGTGACACCGACGCCTATGAAGGCCATCAAGCGATCAACGTACCGCGCTTGCGCGCGGCCCTGCATGCCGAGTACAGCCTGCCGCTGCCCGGCCTGGCATTACTCGCCGGGGCACGCTACAGCGCCAGCAAGTATGCGAGCCAGGCGGGGAATGTGGAGGTGGGCGGGTATACCGTGTTCGACATCGGCAGCCGTTACCACACACGCATTGGCGGCTACGACACGACGCTGCGGCTGACAGTTGATAACGTCTTCGACAAGCGCTACTGGCGCGATGTGGGGGATTACCTGGGCGACAACTACCTGTTCCAGGGGGCGCCGCGGACTGCGCGGTTGTTGGCTTCCGTCAGTTTTTAAACCCTGGGATGAGCCGGTGGCACTTTGTGGGAGCGGCCTTGCCGGGGCGCCGGACCGGTCGGAAAGGGCTGCAGAGCAGCCCCGGCAATATCGGCAGGGATGCTGAAACCGTGGGGCCGCGTCGCGGCCCTTTCGCGACGCAAGGCCGCTCCTACAAAGGCCCAGAATGCAAAAAGCCCCCGAACTTCTCAGCTCGGGGGCTTTCGCAGAATGTGGCGGTGAAGAAGGGATTTGAACCCTTGATACGATTTCTCGTATACACACTTTCCAGGCGTGCTCCTTCGACCACTCGGACACTTCACCGTTTTCTCTTCAAGGCTTTCACCCCGTCGAGGCGCGCTAATTTAGTAGAAGAGCTTTTCTTTGGCAAGCATTTTTTTCAAATTTTTCATGCATTTAAGCCAACCCACTGAAAAACCGAGGCTGCCAGGGCAAAGCTGCCAATCTCGCCAGCGCTTTTCCCCCCTGCCAGCGCCCTACCCTCGCCGTGCAAGGCGTCGCGCCCTGGCGCTGACTGGCCGGTCAGCCTTGCTGCTTTACCTGGCCCGCCGTGCTGGGTAACGTCGTCGCCACGCCACCCAAAGGATTCCGCCATGAGCGAGCTGATTACCTACCACGCCGAAGACGGCATCGCCACCCTGACCCTGAACAACGGCAAGGTCAATGCCATCTCGCCAGACGTCATCGCAGCCTTCAATGCCGCCCTCGACCGCGCCACGCAAGAACGTGCCGTGGTGATCATCACCGGCCAGCCGGGCATCCTCTCCGGCGGTTACGACCTCAAGGTAATGACCTCCGGCCCCAAAGAAGCCGTGGCCTTGGTCACTGCCGGGTCCACCCTGGCGCGCCGCCTGCTGTCGCACCCGTTCCCGGTGATCGTCGCCTGCCCCGGCCATGCCGTGGCCAAGGGCGCCTTCCTGCTGTTGTCGGCGGATTACCGCATCGGCGTCGAAGGCCCCTACAAGATCGGCCTGAACGAAGTGCAGATCGGCATGACCATGCACCACGCAGGCATCGAACTGGCCCGCGACCGCCTGCGTCGCTCGGCCTTCCACCGCTCGGTGATCAATGCCGAAATGTTCGAGCCCAAGGACGCACTGGACGCCGGCTTCCTCGATCAGGTGGTACCGGCCGAGCAGCTGCTTGAAGTCGCCCAAGGCGTTGCCCGAGAGCTGAAGAAGCTAAACATGCTGGCGCACAAGAACACCAAGCTGAAAGTGCGCAAGGGGCTGCTGGATACCCTGGACGAAGCCATTCTGCTCGATCAGGGCCACATGGGCTGACTGCACCGACTCACACCAAGGTTTGCCCCGGCCAGTGCACAGCCGTACACTGCGCCGCGACTGTCTGGTGTGAGTCGTACCATGCTTTACTCCCTTCGCATGCTCCTGCTGGCGCTGCACTTTTTGCTGGTTGGCGCTGTTGGTTTGCTGATCGGCCTGCTGCGCCCCTTCAACCGCGACAACAGCCGCCTCTTTGCCCGCCTTTACAGCCTGCCGGCCACCTGGCTGATGCGCATCAAGGTCAAGGCTGAAGTCGGCCCCCTGTGGGACCAGCCGCCCGGCTGCGTGATCGTCGCCAATCACCAGTCCAACTTCGACCTGTTCATCCTTGGCCATGTGGTGCCGCAACGCACCGTTGCCATCGGCAAGAAGAGCCTTGGCTGGATTCCACTGTTCGGCCAGCTGTTCTGGCTCGGCGGCAATGTGCTGATCGACCGCAAGAACGCCTACCAGGCGCGCAAGGCCATGCAGACCACCACGCGCATCCTGCGTGACGACACTTCGATCTGGATCTTCCCGGAAGGCACGCGCAACCCGGCAGAACAGCTGCTGGCGTTCAAGAAAGGGGCGTTCCACATGGCCATCGAAGCCGGCGTGCCCATCGTCCCGGTGTGCGTCAGCCGCTATGCCCGGCGCCTGAGCCTCAACAGCTGGCGGCGGCGTACCGTGATCGTGCGCTCACTGCCACCGATCGCCACCAGCGGCCTCAGCCAGCAGGATGTGCCGGCACTGATCGAGCAGTGCCGCACGCAGATGCAGCAGTGCATCGACCATATGGAAGGTGAACTCGCCCAGCACTAGGTTGCTCTGCGGCCAACTACAGCCCAAGCTGTAACCCGTGTGCAACCGAAAAAGTGGATAACCATGGGTCGAGTCGTGGCATCGGCGGTGTATGCCGCTGGCAGAAAGGTCACCAACATCAGCATCGACGAAGGCAGCGAGTGGGCGCGCAAGCCGGGGCACTTCGTGTGGATTGGCCTGGAAGAACCCAATGCCGAGGAACTGGCCAACCTGCAGTGCCAGTTCAACCTGCACGAACTGGCCATCGAGGATGCGCTGGAAAAGCACAGCCGGCCCAAGCTGGAAACCTTCGGTGACGCGCTGTTCATCGTCACCTACTCGCCGGTGCGCCACGAAGGCAAGCTGGAGTTCATCGAAACCCACATCTTCGCCGGCAATGGCTACATCATCACCTGCCGCAACGGCCACTCGAAATCCTACGCACTGGTGCGCCAGCGCTGCGAGGCGCGCCCGTTGCTGCTCGAACATGGCGAAGACTTCGTCCTGTACGCCCTGCTCGACTTCGTCACCGAGAACTACCAGCCGGTCAGCGAGGCCATTCATGGTGAAATCGAGGAGCTGGAGCAGAGCGTACTGAGCAACTCGTTGCAGGAAGAGGACATTCAGCGCCTGCACAGCCTGCGCCGCGATATCCTGCGCCTGCGCCGCTACGTGGCACCGATGGTGGAAGTCAGCGAGGAACTGCAGCGCTTGAGCTTCCCGTTCATCGACAAGAACATGCGCCCGTATTTCCGTGATGTGCAGATCCACGTCACGCGGCAGATGGAGGACCTGGCCGGGATCCGCGACATTGCCAGCCAGACCATCGAGATCGGCATGCTGCTGGAGTCGTCACGGCAGAGCATCGTACAGCGCAAGTTTGCCGCCTGGGCAGCGATCCTGGCCTTCCCCACGGCGATTGCCGGCATCTACGGGATGAACTTCCAGAACATGCCGGAACTGGGGTGGCACTATGGCTACTTCGGGGTGCTGGGTGTGATCGTGCTGGGGTGTACCGGGCTCTTTGCCAGCTTCAAGAAATCCGGCTGGCTTTAGTTTGCCGGGGGCGCTTGCGCCCCCAGCTATTGATCAGGCGGCGCTGTCGCTGGCCTTGGCCGGCTGCTGAATGAAGCGCATCATCCACTCGCCTACCAGGTCGCCCTGGTGCTCGGTGGCCAGGCTGGCAATGGCCTTGTGGTACACCTCGTCACCCAGGTATTCCTGACGCGCATCGAGCAGCGCCCGCGAGTAGTCATGAACGAACTCTGGGTGGCCCTGGAAGCACAGCACCTGGTCACGGATGTGGTACGCCGCATTCGGGCAGAAGTCGCTGGAGGCAATCACCGTGGCGCCTTCGGGCAGCTCGGTGACCTGGTCCTGGTGGCTGATCAGCAAGGTCAGCTCGGAAACCTCCGGGTCCATCCACGGCGCATGCGCCGCCAGCGAATAGCGGTGAACACCTACGCCCCAACCTTTGTCGGCGCGCTCAGCCTTGCCACCCAGGGTCAGCGCCAGCAACTGATGACCAAAGCACACACCCAGCAGCTTCTCGCCCCGCTCGTAGAGTTTGAGCAGGTAAGCCTTGAGCGTCTGGATCCATGGATCGCTGCCGAACGAATCAGCCTTGCTGCCCGTGACCAGATAGGCATCGAAGCGTTCGCCGTCGGGCGGGTAGTCGCCGTTCATCACGTTGTAGACGCGAAACTCGGCTGCGATCGGCTGACGCGAGAAGAGCTGCTCGAACATCCTTCCGTAGCCCTGGTACTGCGCGGTCAACTCCGGTCGCAGGACATCGGTTTCAAGGATGCAGATGCGTAACGACATAGGGATAGTCCTGAACGACATGGGTGGGAATCTCTTGTAGAGACTGCCGCGAAAGCCACGTACAAGCAAGTAGGCTGCACTGACGAACGGTCACATTGTGTCGGAGAGACGCTGGTGGATACGCGGCTGTCTAGGCGGAGCTTGCCAGCGTTATGGCCACTGGCCTCATAGCGAATGGTGCTTGATCAGTTATCCGCTTAGAACAAAGGGTTCTCAATAATGGATAACGCTCGGCCTGCGGGTGGTTTATATCCACATACATGAGGCAAGCAGACCCGACAAGGAAGCCACCGGGTATTCAGGAATAACAACAAGAAGGCGGTCCGCCATGTTCAGACAATCGAAACTTCGCCAAGCCGGGCTTATTCTCTTCGCCACGACTTTGCTGCTTATTCTTCCCAACCTCACGCGGTTGTTCGGCTGACAGCGCCAATGCTTCGCTTGGGTTAATCTTCCGGCTTTATGGTCGGAGATTGCCCATGCGCCATGGCCTTGCCGCGCTAGCCCTGTTGTTGAGCCTGCCGCTATCGGCGGCGCAGTTGCACCTGGAGCTGGGCGACAGCGCCCGGCAGTGGTCCACTGAAGAACTGCTCAAGCACCCTCAGGCCCGCGACATCGATATCGAACAGGACGTTTCCTATAAGCGGCCCATGCATTTTCGCGCCGTGCCTTTGGCAACCCTGCTGGAAGGGGTCATGGCCGATGACCATCTGCAGGCAGTGGCGCTGGATGGCTTTGCCGCCGAAATGCCGGCCGGGCCGTTGCTGCAAGAAGGCCCGGCACGCGCCTGGCTGGCCGTCGAAGACCCAGCCAGGCCGTGGCCGGCGCTGGGCAACGGCAAACCCAGCGCAGGGCCGTTCTACCTGGTCTGGAGCAACCCACAGGCAAGCGGCATCCGCCCCGAGCAATGGCCCTTCCAGGTCGCCACGATCCGCCGACTGGCGCCGGTAGAACAGCGTTTTCCGGCGCTGCTGCCCGACCCCAGGCTGCCGGCCAATGACCCGGTGCGCCAGGGCTTTGCCCTGTTCCAGCAGAATTGCCTGGCGTGCCATCGGCTCAATGGCGCAGGGGATGCGCAGTTCGGGCCGGACTTGAACGTGCCGCACAACCCGACCGAGTATTTCCGGCCTGAATACCTGCGCAAGTACATTCGAGACCCGCAGAGCTTGCGGCAATGGCCGCAGGCGCGGATGCCGGGGTTTGCCGAGAGTGTGCTGAGTGAACAGGAGCTGGATGAGCTGCTCGCTTATCTGGCGCATATGGCCGGGCGCAAGCTTTGAGATGGTTGGGGCTGGTGCGCAGCCCATCGCAGGCAAGCAAGCTCCCACAGGGGCATTGCAAGCCCTGAGTGCTGTAGAAATCCTGTGGGAGCTGGCTTGCCTGCAATGGGCCGCAGAGCGGCCCCAAAATCTCAGGCGATTGGCCTTTCCTGCTTGACGCCCCACCCTTCGACTTCGCCGCCATAGGGTGACACGACCTGCTCGAAAGCCTCCTCGAAGTCACCAATCCCACCGTAGGTGGCATACATGACCTTGCTCAGTTCCAGGTGCCAAGCACCATCGTCCCGTTCACGCACCTGAGCATTCAACGATTCGCCACGAAACTGCCCGGCTGCCCTTCGCGCGCCGGCTTCATCTGGAAATACCGCATAGAACTCGATGGGGTGGATGCGGGTGAAGTCGAAACCGCCAGCTTTCATCTGGCGCAGGACATTACTGCTGATATCGTCGTTCAGGCTGCTCATGAATCGTCCTCCCGAATAATGCGATGGATAGACTTTCCGTGCACTACGCACCTGCCGGCACTGCCAGCAGATCGAGCTGATGCAAGACGCGAATTGAATGGATGCAGGCCCGCAGAAAAGGCCGGCACCTCCCACCAGCGTAGTGCCTGCGCAGGCACCACGCCAACCTGTGATCAAGGCGCTTCGTGGATGCTGGTGATGATCACGCCGTTCTGCTCTTTGAGCCAGCGTGCGGTAGGGGATGGGGCGCGGTCCTGGAAGTCGTTGAGGTCCAGCTCATCCATGACCGGAAACAGGTGCGAACGAATGGCACGGGCCGCCTCTTCCTCGCTGGGGCACTGTTCACCGTGCAGCAGCAAAGTGGTTGGCTCGCCTTTCTGGTCGGCAAAGATGACTTCCCACTCTTTCATTGAATTGCCCTCAGTCAAAGAAGACCCGGTCAGTGACGCCTGTAGATGCAGACCTTGGACCTGGCGATTCGTTCCTGCAACAGAACGGGCCGCAATGCGGCCCGTTCTGTCTGGTGCTGGCTGTTTAGTGGTTACTTCTTGGGCGTGCCGTGAACCACACCAGCCGTGTTGTCCAGCAAGCTCTTGGTCGCCGTCTGGATGAAGGCTTCGAGCTGCTGCAGCATCTGCGGCTGCTCAGGGCTTTCGATCAGCTCGGCCTTGAACTCGCTGCCCAGCTGGTAGCGGTACATGCGCGGACTCATGTCCTTGGACTCGATGAGCAAGTGATCGCCCTTGACCAGGCCGACGATCTGCTCGCTGCCCGACGGTTTGATCATGCCCATGCCCGGGTCGCCCTCAGGCAGGTTGAGCAGGTCGCGGCCCCAGCACTGGTGACGGGTCTCGCCGCCCAGGCGGCCCATGATGGTCGGCACGATGTCGACCTGGGTACCCACGGTGTGGCTGACCGCACCGAACTTCTCCTGGATGCCCGGGGCAATCAGCAGCAGCGGCACGTTGAAGCGGCCCAGGTCCAGCTCGGTGACCTGCTGGTGGTTGCCGAAGCCGTGGTCGCCGACGATGACGAACAGGGTCTCCTTGAAGTACGGTTCTTTACGCGCCTTCTCGAAGAACTGGCCCAGCGCCCAATCGGAGTAGCGCATGGCGGTCAGGTGCTCGTCCAGGCGGCCCTGACCCGTGACTTTCTCGACCGGCAGGTTGGCAGGCAACGCGTACGGGGTGTGGTTGGACAGGGTCTGCAGCAGCGCGTAGATCGGCTTCTTGCCGTCGTGCTTGGCCAGTTCCTCGTTGCCGCGGTCGAACATGTCCTGGTCGGACACGCCCCAGGTCGGGTCGGAGAATACCGGGTTGACGAAGTCGTTACGGCCGATGAAGGTGGTCATGCCCTGGTTGCCGAAGAAACCGGACTGGTTGTCCCAGGCGAAATCGCCGTTGTAGACATAGACGTCGTCGTAGTCGCGGGCACTGAGCAGCGCCGGCAGGCCCGACAGCTTGTGGCCGCCTTCAGGGGTCTGCATCAGGTACTCGAAGCCTGGCAGGTTGGGGAAGCAGGCCATGGTGGCGAACATGCCCTGATGGGTATGGGTGCCATTGGAGAAGAAGCGGTCGAACAGCAGGCCTTCTTTGGCCAGCTTGTCGAAGTACGGGGTGATGTTGTTCGGGCTGCCCAGGGCGCCTACCGAGTGGCCGGCGAAGCTTTCCATGAGGATCACCACGACGTTCTTGATCGGCAGGGTGCGGTCGGCCGGCGGCACGAAATCGCGGCGCACGGCAGCCTCGTCGGCATCGACCAAGGTGTCATTGGCGGTCAGCAGCTGCTTGCGCACGGTCTCGGTGGCAAGCTCCTGTTTGAGCACCGGCTTCCAGATATTGGCGCGGTCTTCGCCGAAGCGGCTCTTGGCGGCATCGATCAAGGTCAGGGTGCCGTTCAGGCCCAACTGGTTGACGAAGTTGGAGTCGGTGGTGAAAGCATCACCCCAACGCATCGGCGGGCCCTGGCGCAGGGTGCCGCGGGCGGCGACCACGGCTACCAGCAGGACCACCATGAACACCGCCAGGCGGTTGTACCACGGCGCCACGCGCTGCTCGCCGGTACCGCGGGTCAGGCGGTCGATACCCTTGAACAGCAGGCTCAGCAGCCAGGTGCCGAAGGCCCAGGCCAGCAGGTAGCGCACCACCGGGAAGCCGTACCAGAGCATGCTCAGCACGGTCTTCGGGTCTTCCTTGATGTACTGGAAGACCAGGCCGTTGAGGCGCTGGTGGAACTCACGGTAGAAGTCCATCTCCATCAGGCCGAGGAACATCACCACGCTCGAGGTGAGGGTCAGCCAGAAGCGGAACAGCCCGCGCCGAGCCATGAGCCAGGGACTCAGCATGGCCAGCAGCAGAGGAATGCTCAGGTACACCACCACCCGCAGGTCGAAGCGCAAACCGTTGAGGAAGCCTTCGGCGACGGTCGAGTAAGGGGTGTCGCCGATCATGTCGCTGTTGTAGACCAGCAGCGCCAGGCGCACCAGGCTGAGCATCAACATGATCACCAGGCCGCTGAGCAGCGTGTAGGCCAGGTGCGATTTCAAGGTCGGCGTGAAAGCTCGCGCGCCCTGTTGCTTCAAGGCATCCGTGTTAGCCATGAATGGGAAAGTCCTAGGATTGCGGTTTGCGGAGATGGCGATGGGGCTGGCCCAACGCAGCATTATGCGGGTGCGGATTCTGTTTAAACCAATGTGAAAATTTTGTCACGACCCTGTTGCTGATTTTGTCTGGGACGCGGCTTTCATATGCGGACATTGCCCCGCGGCCCGGCAATCGCCCAGATCACCAGGCCGATCACCGGCAGCAGGGCAATCAGCAGAATCCACAGCACCTTGATCCCCACTTCGCTACCGCTCTTGATCACGTTGAGGATCGCCCAGATATCCAGGGCAAGGATGATCAGGCCGACCAGGCCATTGAAAGTAGAGCCCATTGCCACGTTCTCCTTGAAAGGCTGTTGCTGAGCATAGTCCTCTATCAAGGCCATAGAAGGGAATCCTTGGCCTGCCACGCGGGTCACTGGATAAACTGCAACCATTCATGGATCCGAGGTTCACATGCCCCCCGCTCACAGCCAAAGCGCCAACCCACCCTCCCTGCTGAGCGCCTGGCGCCAGCAAGCGCTCAGCACGCCATGGCTCAGCGCAGGCCTGGCCGTGAGCTTGTTGGCGGTCATCGTGCTGCTGGCAGCCAGCTTCTGGAACGCCATAAACGGCGACCATGCCGACAACCTGCACCTGGCTGCGCTCGGCGGGCTTTCCGGTTTTGCCGCCACCGCTCTGGGTGCGGTACTGGCCGTGGTGCTGCGCGATGTCAGCGCGCGCAGTCAGGATGTGATGCTCGGCTTTGCCGCTGGCATGATGCTGGCTGCCAGTTCGTTTTCGCTGATTTTGCCGGGCCTGGATGCTGCCCGCGCGATCACTGGCAATGGCCCGGCGGCCGCGTTCACCGTGGTGCTGGGCATGGGCCTGGGCGTACTGCTGATGCTCGGCCTCGACCGTTTCACCCCGCACGAGCATGAAAGCACTGGCCCCTGTGGCCCGGAGGCCGAGCGCATCAACCGGGTATGGCTGTTCGTGCTGGCGATCACCTTGCACAACCTGCCCGAGGGCATGGCGATCGGCGTGAGCTTTGCCAATGGCGACATGAACATCGGCCTGCCGCTGACCAGCGCCATTGCCATCCAGGACATCCCCGAGGGCTTGGCCGTGGCCCTGGCCTTGCGGGCGACCGGGCTGTCGAACCTGAAAGCTGCGCTGGTGGCGATTGGTTCGGGGCTGATGGAACCCTTGGGCGCGGTGATCGGCCTTGGCATTTCCACCGGCTTTGCCCTGGCCTACCCGATCAGCATGGGGCTGGCGGCAGGGGCGATGATCTTCGTGGTGTCCCACGAGGTGATTCCCGAGACCCACCGTAACGGGCACCAGACATCGGCGACCCTAGGGTTGATGGGGGGGTTTGCGGTGATGATGTTTCTCGACACCGCGCTGGGCTAGGAACAATCGTTAGCCTGTACTGGCCTCTTCGCGGGTAAACCCGCTCCCACAGGGACCGCACTCTATTCGAGAGGGTGGAGATCCTGTGGGAGCGGGCTTGCCCACGAAAAAGCAAACAATGCTGTCAGATGTGAACCGCGACCTTCAGTGCCTCAAGCGCCGGCTCCACCTTGATCCCGAGCTCTGCCCCCAGCTCCAGCACCCGCGCCAGGTCGTGCTGGCCAACCATCACCATCTGCAGTTCGTCATCAAGCAGCTGGCTGAAGTTGAGCAGCACATAGCCACCGGCTTCCTTGTTCAACGCGCCCATCTGCACCTGGATGCGGTTGAGCGCGGTCAGTGGCTCGGTGCGCGCCAGCTGCTTGGGCTTGAGGGTGAACGGCACGCTCTGGTCGAACGAATCGCTGATGTGCTGGAACAGCTCCTGATAGCTGTCAGCCTGGAACACCACGGTGTCTGGCAGGCTCCCGAGCACTACCCATTCACCCAGCGGGATCGGGAAGCTGTCGTCGTAATTGATATCGGGGTTGGCGGCCAGGAAGGCGGCGGAGTCGGCGTAGGCCTGGGCGGCCTCGTCGGCGATACGCTCGATTTCCTCATCGCGCATGCAGCCGGCGCCGATAAGGCTGATGAATTCGAGCAACTGTTTTTTCATGACGGGGGCCTGCGGCGGGTGAAAAGTCGCCAAGGATAGCCGCAAATGCCCCCAGGCGGTTAGCCGACCAGCGCTTGCAGGCGCGCGGCGGCGTCCACCGCGCCCATGGTTTGCGCCGCCATCAGCGCCGTGGCGCCACGGGCATCCTGGTGCGCCGGGTCGGCGCCCTGGGCCAGCAGGAAGTCGACAATCTCGCCGCGGTTGAACATCGCCGCCAGCATCAACGCGGTACGCCCGTCCTGCGCGGCGGCATCCACCGGAACGCCGCTGTCCAGCAACAGGCGGATCATCGCAAGGTCCCCTTTGAATGCCGCACCAGCGATTGGCAGCTGGCCATTGTCGTTGGCGATCAGCGGGTCGGCACCGTTGGCCAGCAGCACGCGTACCGCTTCATGCTGGCCGTGGTAGCTGGCCAGCATCAGCAAGGTGTCGCCCTTGTGATTGCGCAGGTTGGCCGGCAGGCCGCTGCCCAGCAGGCGCCCGAGCATCTCGGCGTCGCCCTGGCGGGCACGCTCGAATACCTGCTCGGCAAAGGCAGCGGTCTCATCATCGGTCATGGCGGTTGCGGTGGGTTGAGCGGACATCAGGAACCTCCTGGCATAAATGATTGCCCAAGTCTTTGTCAGGCATGCCAGTTCGGTCAAAGGTTCAGATTCTATAAGGTCGATAGGCAAAGCCTGAGCCGTGCAAAATGCACTGTGCAAAATGCACGACCATGCAGCCTGCACGATGCCCCTTCTGAAAAAGCTTCATAACACCCTGTATTTACTGGGTTTTCTCGCCACCTGCGTTCTGGCACGGTCACTGCAACGATCAACTCAAGTCTGCCCACACAACAGTCAGGAGTTGATATGGACCTCATCCAGGAAAAATTCGTCTCGGTGTTCTCGGCCTACCAGGTTGCCACCCAGCCCCGCCCTGACGGTGGCGTATTGCTGACGCTGCGCGCTGCCGACGGCAAGGTTACCCGCCGCGTGCTGACCTACGGCCAATTGCACAGTGCCGAGCAACTGTCCTGGGCGATCAGTGCAATTCGCCGTGACTTGGCCGAGCAGGCCAGTGAACTGCCGGTGATTTCCATGCTGCAGAGTCAGCAACGGTTTGCGCTGCCGACCTACCGCTGAGGTTTGTCTGTACCGGCCTCTCGCGGATCAGTCCGCCCCTACACAGGTACTGCATTGCCCCTAGGGATGGCGGGGTACCTGACTGTAGGAGCGGATTTATCCGCGATGAGGTCCGGTCAGGCTTTAAAGCTCGTCGATCCCAAGAAACGCCCGAGCGGTCGCATCACCGGTAAACCGCGGCTCCACCCCCTGCTCATTGGCATACAGGCGTAATGCCAGGCAGAACGGATTTTCCCCCAGCTCCACCCAGCGCCGTGTCCCCGCAGGCACCACCAGTTGATCCCCCTTCTCGCACAGCACCGCGTACACGTACTCACCCAGGCGCAGGCCGACTTGCGCGCGGCCGGTTACCACGGCGAACACTTCGTCGCTGTCGTGTACATGTTCATCACGCACATCAATTTGCATCGGGGCGAGGCCATCACGGTTGAGCAGCGTGAACGCCACACTGCCCTGGGCCGTCATCAGCTGGTCGAGGTGCTCACGGCAGGCGTCGAGCACTTCAGCCTGGCTGCCGCCCGGGCGCACCCGCAGCGCCAGCGGGCTGTGGCTGAAGCGCACGCCCTGCTCGGCCAGGGTCGCGGCGATGTCATCGTGGTGGGTCAGCACCTTGTTCGGCAGGTCCGGGCTGGAGGGGTGGAAAACACAGAGGATGCTCATCGGCTGCGGGTCCTGATCGATTTAGAACGAGTGGCAATGATAACGGCTGCGGCCAACGCTGCGGCGCTGGCCATACCAAAGGTGAAGGTCGGCCCCAGCAGTTTCCAGCTGTAGCCCGAATACAAGGCGCCCAGTGCACCACCGGTACCCGACAGAGCCGCATACAGCGCCTGGCCCTGGCCTTGCTGACGTGCGCCGAAGCTGGCCTGGACGAAGGCGATGGAAGCGGCATGGAAGCAGCCGAATGTGGCCGCGTGCAGCAATTGGGCGAAGATCAGCACGGCCGGTTCATCCGCCAGGTTGCCCAACAGCAGCCAGCGCAGCGCCGCCAGCAGGAAGCTGACCAGCAGCACCCGCTGCACGCTCAAGCGCGCAAACAGGCGGCTCATGAGCATGAACATCAGCACTTCGGCGACCACCCCCAGCGCCCACAGCAAGCCGATGGCACCGCGGCTGTAGCCCAGGTGTTCCAGGTGCAGTGTGAGGAAGGTGTAGTACGGGCCGTGGCTGAGTTGCATCAACGCCACACAGAGGTAGAAGGCAATCACCCCCGGCGCAGTGAGCTGGCGCAGGAAGCCGCCTGATTCACGGCGCTCGCCCTGCTCTACCGGCTGGGCGTTGGGCACCCACAGGCTGGCTGCAACGATGCCGGCCATGATGGCCACCAGCGCCACCGGGTAGATGTCCAGGCTCAGCCATTCGAACAGCCGCCCCAGGCCGACCACGGTGAGGATGAAGCCGATCGAGCCCCACAGGCGCACTTGGCTGTAGCGCGACGTCTGCCCATGCAGGTGGGCCAGGGTAATGACTTCGAACTGCGGCAACACCGCGTGCCAGAAGAACGCGTGCAGGGCCATGACCAACGCCAGCCAGGCGTAGCTCTTGCCGAAGAAGATCAGCGAGAAGGTGGCCAGGGTCGACAAGGCGCCAAGGCGCACGATCAGCAGGCGCTGGCCGCTGCGGTCTCCAAGCCAGCCCCACAGGTTCGGGGCGATGCAGCGCATCAGCATGGGGATGGCCACCAGCTCGCCGATGCGTGCCGGGGAGAAACCCAGGTAGTCGAAGTACAAGGCCAGGAACGGGGCAGTGGAGCCCAGCAGGGCGAAGTAGAACAGGTAGAAGCTGGACAGGCGCCAGTAGGGAATCGGGGGCATGGGATGGGCCTTGTGGTATGCCTGTGCCGGCCCTTTCGCGGGTAAACCCGCTCCCGCAGGCCCCGCTGCCCGCAGGCTCAGTGAAGTGCCTGTGGGAGCGGGTTCACCCGCGAAGAGGCCAGGCCTGGCTAAGTCAGAGCTGGCCCAGCACCGGGGTGTTGACCTTCACATCGGCATTCTGCGCCCGGTGGCGCAGCAGGTGGTCCATCAGCACGATGGCCATCATCGCTTCGGCGATCGGCGTGGCACGGATGCCAACGCACGGGTCATGGCGGCCCTTGGTGATGACGTCGACCGGGTTGCCATCGACGTCGATCGAACGGCCCGGCGTGGTGATGCTGGAGGTCGGCTTCAGCGCCAGGTGGGCAACGATCGGCTGGCCCGAGCTGATGCCACCGAGAATGCCGCCGGCATTGTTGCTGAGGAAGCCGTCCGGGGTCAGCTCGTCACGGTGCTCGGTGCCACGCTGGGCAACGCTGGCGAAACCGGCGCCGATTTCCACGCCCTTGACCGCGTTGATGCTCATCAGCGCATGGGCCAGTTCTGCATCGAGGCGGTCGAAAATCGGCTCGCCCAGGCCGGGCATCACGCCTTCGGCGACCACGGTGATCTTGGCGCCGACCGAATCCTGATCACGGCGCAGCTGGTCCATGTAGGCCTCAAGTTCCGGCACCTTGCTCGGGTCTGGGCTGAAGAAGGCGTTCTGCTCTACCGAGTCCCAGCTCTTGAACGGGATTTCGATCGGGCCCAGCTGGCTCATGTAACCACGCACCTGGATACCCTGGGTGGCCAGGTATTTCTTGGCGATGGCACCAGCAGCCACGCGCATGGCAGTTTCGCGGGCCGAACTGCGGCCGCCGCCACGGTAGTCGCGCACGCCATATTTGTGGTGATAGGTGTAGTCGGCGTGGGCCGGGCGGAACAGGTCCTTGATCGCCGAGTAGTCCTTGGACTTCTGGTCGGTGTTGCGGATCAGCAAGCCGATCGAGCAGCCCGTGGTACGGCCTTCGAACACACCAGAAAGGATCTCCACTTCGTCGGCCTCCTGGCGCTGGGTGGTATGCCGGCTGGTGCCAGGCTTGCGCCGGTCGAGGTCGTGCTGCAGGTCGGCGAGGGAGATTTCCAGGCCAGGTGGGCACCCATCGACAATGGCGACCAACGCCGGGCCATGGCTTTCGCCTGCGGTGGTGACAGTGAACAGCTTGCCGTAGGTATTGCCGGACATGGACGCTCCGCGAAATCTGCCTGAGATGAACGAAAGCGGGCAGTATACAGATGCTTTGGTAGCCTGTGCTGGCCTCTTCGCGGGTAAACCCGCTCCCACAGGGGCCGCGCCAAGCCTGCAGGAGCGGGTTCATCGAAGCGTCGAACCGCCCCGAACAGGCCAGACCTGCCGTATCAGCCATCGAACCTTCCCGCAAACATTGGGTCAAACCGTCATCTCTCCATGTAGTACCGCATGATGTCGCGCCTTGTCGCCTTTTTCCTTCTGCTGTGCACGGGCCTGGCCCAGGCCGCTGCACCCACCGTGCTGCAACGCCCCATCGACCTTGACACCGGCCAGGGTGTGCTGCATGGCAGCCTGCTGCTGCCGCAACAGGCCACACCGCCGCCAGTGGTGTTGATCATCGCGGGCTCCGGCCCGACCGATCGCGACGGCAACAACCCGGCCTCAGGGCGCATCGACAACCTCAAGCGCCTGGCGCTGGTACTGGCCAACGAGCACATCGCCAGCGTGCGCTACGACAAACGCGGAGTGGCCGCCAGCCAGCCGGCCACCCCCGATGAGCGCGACCTTAGCGTGCAACGCTACGTCGACGACGTGGTGGCCTGGAGCCGCAAGCTCAAGGCAGACCCACGCTTCGGCCCGCTGATCCTGGTCGGCCACAGCGAAGGTGCGCTGATCGCCAGCCTGGCCGCTGAACGCGCGGGCGCCAGCGCAGTGATCACCCTGGCCGGCATGGGCCGGCCACTGGCGGACGTACTGCGCGAGCAACTGGCCCAGCGCATGCCACCGGCACAGATGGCCCAAGGCAGTGCCTTGCTCGACCGCCTGCAAGCCGGGCAGACCAGCCTGGACGTGCCGGCCCCCTTGCGCCAGGTGTTTCGCCCCAGCGTGCAGCCCTACCTGATCACCCTGCTCCAGCAAGACCCCGCGCAGGCCTTCGCCCGGTTGCCGATGCCGGCGCTGATCGTGCAGGGCCGCAACGACGTTCAGGTCGACGTGGCCGACGCCGAACGCCTCAAGGCGGCCAAGCCGGACGCCCAGCTGGTGCTGATCGACGGCATGAACCACATGCTGCGCATCAGCCCCAAGGACATGCACCTGCAGCGTGACAGCTACCTCAACCCGGAATTGCCATTGGCAAGGGAACTGGGCGAGCGGGTGGTCAGCTTCATTCACCAACTGCCATCGGCCTGACCCTCAAACATCGGCAAAACCTGCCGATAACGCGGTATTGGTGTTGATTGCGGCCGCTTTAAGGCCCATCGTCGGCAAGCGCGGCCCCTACAGGGTGCGCACAGGATCCAGGCCTGTGCTGCCCCTACGGGCGCCGCGCTTGCCGGCGGTGGGCTGCAAAGCAGCCCCGGTCAGTGCAAGCCCGTATCCGAGGAAACACCCTGATGACCGATGCCCCTGCCGCCGTAGAGCCAGCCGAAGAGCCGCACGCCACGGAACCCGCCGCCCTGCCCTGGGCCGACCTTGCTGTCGAACACTTCCAGCTGCTGCGCCTGGCGCCCTTGCCCACCGACCGCAACAGTGGTGCACGGCCATTGCGCTTCGTCGAATTCGCCTATGCCGAGCGCCATGACAAGGCCCACAGCCTGCTGCGCATGGAAATCCGCCTGCCCGGGCAGAAGGTTCGCAAGGAGCAGAACCGGCTGGATGTGCGGGTGGATCACGCGGAACGCCTGGTGACCCTCGGCAGCGACAGCGGCCTGCAACTGGAGCCGCTCAATCGCGGCATCGGCCGCTTCATGCTGGGCCAGGCCGTGCAGTGGCTGCAGCGGCGCTGGTCGAACTACCGGGTCGAAGGCATGGCCCTGCCGAACAAGGATGCGCTCAACGAAGACACCCGCCTGCGCCGCGACCGCTTCATCACCGCCACCGGCCTGGAAGTGGAATACGCCGACCCGCAGCACCTCAAGGGCCGTACGCTCGATACCACGGTAAGCCAACTCAAGGGCGGCTGGAATACCGAAAAGGTGCAGCAGGTGAGCATGCTCGATGCTGCGGGCATGCTGCAGCAGGCCGAGCAGCAGCTGCTGGAAAAAGAGGGCCAGCTGCGCGAGCGCGATGAGCGGGTAGCCAAGTACCGGCGTGAAGACAGCGGCTTGCGCTTTACCATCACCTGCCTGGTGGCGTTTGCCGTTTTCCAGGCAGGGTTGCTGATCTGGATCGCTACCCGGTAAGGAGCGGGGCGCCGGGCCGATCGGAACAGGCTGCAAAGCAGCCCCGGCAGGCCCACGTCAGACGCGAGCCTTGAACAGCTCCTGGTGCTGACGGCACTGCTCGGCGGTGAGCATGAACACGCCATGCCCGCCACGCTCGAACTCCAGCCAAGCGAAGTCCACCTCCGGGTACAGCGCCTCGACGTGCACCTGGCTGTTGCCAACCTCCACGATCAGCAGCCCCTTTTCGGTCAGGTGATCCGCCGCTTCGGCCAGCATCCGCCGCACCAGGTCCAGGCCATCGTTGCCGCAGGCCAGGCCCATTTCTGGCTCGTGGTGATACTCGGCCGGCATGTCACCGAAGTCCTCGGCATCTACGTACGGCGGGTTGGACAGGATCAGGTCGAAACGCTGCCCCGGCAGGCCGGCGAAGCCGTCACCCTGCACGGTGAACACGCGCTCGTCGAGGCCGTGGCGCTCGATATTCTGGTTGGCCACTTCCAGCGCGTCGAACGACAGGTCGGCCAGCACCACTTCGGCTTCGGGGAACACTTCAGCAGCCACGATGCCAATGCAGCCAGAGCCGGTGCACAGGTCGAGGATACGGGCCGGCTCGGCCGCCAGCCACGGCTCGAAACGTTTTTCGATCAGCTCGCCGATCGGTGAACGGGGCACCAGCACGCGCTCGTCGACGATGAACGACATGCCGCAGAACCAGGCCTCACCCAGCAGGTAGGCGGTTGGTACACGGTCTTCGATGCGGCGCTTGAGCAGGTGCTGCAGGCGTACCCGCTCGTCGTCCTCAAGCTGGCAGTCCAGGTAGCTGTCGGCGATTTCCCACGGCAGGTGCACCGCGCCCAGCACCAGCAGGCGGGCTTCATCCCAGGCATTGTCGGCACCGTGGCCGAAGAACAGCTCGTGTTCGTGGAAGCGGCTGACCGCCCAGCGGATATGGTCGCGCAACGAGCGCAGACGAGATGTGATCACGGGGTACTCCTATTCAGACCGTACAAAAGTCTAACAGCCCAACCCGCACAATTGTTCCTCGCGATGCCCCAACGGCAGGCCACAGGCCAGTAACCACGCTGCTTGCGATGTCAACCATTCCCATTGGCGCCAAGGCAAGGGAGAATAGGTATACAAAAGCCCTACCCAAGGAGCCCTTGATGTCCGTTCCAACCACGATGTTCCGCCTCACTGGCCGCGACTATCCGCCGGCCAAGCTGAGCCAAGCCAGCCTGATCATCATCGATGCGCAGAAGGAATACCTGAGCGGTCCTCTGCAACTGTCGGGCATGGACGAGGCCGTGGCCAACATCGCCCGGTTGCTCGACGCCGCCCGCAAGGCCGGCCGTCCGATCATCCACGTTCGCCACCTCGGTACCGTTGGTGGGCGCTTCGACCCGCAGGGCCCGGCCGGCCAGTTCATCCCGGGCCTGGAGCCGCGCGAAGGTGAAATCATCATCGAAAAGCGCATGCCCAACGCCTTCAAGAACACCAAGCTGCACGACACACTGCAGGAGCTGGGGCACCTGGACCTGATCGTGTGCGGTTTCATGAGCCACTCCAGCGTCAGCACCACCGTGCGCCGCGCCAAGGACTATGGTTATCGTTGCACCCTGGTGGAAGACGCCTCGGCAACACGCGACCTGGCGCTCAAGGATCAGGTGATCCCCGCCGCGCAGATCCACGCGTGCGAAATGGCCGTGATGGCCGACAACTTCGCCTGTGTCGCCCCTACCGCCAGCCTGATCTGAGCTGGCGTTACGATGACCGCCCGGCAGCCGGGCGGAACCCGAGGGCCGCGCCCAGGTCGAATTCCGGATGTCCACAGAGGAAACTGGAATGAAGCTCAAAGGCAGTTTCGACGCCAAGCGTCTGCGCCCGCGGGAACCGCGTAACTGGGGCGCGCGCATTGCCGCCGGCCTGTCGGCCCTGATCGCCACCCTCGGCGTGTTGCTGGCCATGGCCGGCATCGCCGGGTTGATCGGCAACTACACCGCCCTGGCCGAACTCAATGCCAACCGCCCGCTGGCCAGCATCCTGGCGGTGGTCGGGCTGTTGCTGTTGTATCTTGGCGTGCGCTTCTGGCGGCGCAGCCGCATTCGCCTGCGCCGCGGGCGCGAACTGAACCTGTCGCCACACCTGATGAAGAAGCACGACTAGTGGTTTGTGCCACTGAGCGCTTCGCGGGTGAACCCGCTCCCACAAGTACAGGGGAGCGGGTTTATCGAGACGTCGGAACGCCGCAAAGAGGCCGGTACTGACGACACAAGGCTGATCGCGTAAACTACGCCGCCCACGTGGAGGCAGCATGCAAGACGACGATTTTTCCCTGTTCAGTGCCGAAGTGCGCGGCGTCAAGCCGATCAAGCACGACCGCGCCGATGTGGGCAAGCCGAAAACTGACCGCAAGCAACTGGCCGGCCTGCGCCAGGCGGCAACCATCCGCAGTGACCAGGCACTGGTCATCGACGGCCTGTCCGACCAGTTCGTGATCGACGTCGGTGCCGAAGACGAACTGATGTGGCGCCGCGATGGTGTGCAGGAAAGCCAGATCCGCAAGCTCAAGCTCGGCCAGATCGCCTTCGAGGGCAGCCTCGACCTGCATGGCATGAGCGTGGAGAAGGCCCGGGAAACCCTGTGGGCCTTCATCGCCGAAGCCACCAAACTCGAAGTACGCTGCGTGCGGGTGACCCACGGCAAGGCCGCACGCCTGGACGGCAAGCGCCCGATGATCAAGAGCCACGTCAACACCTGGCTGCGCCAGCACCCGCAAGTGCTAGGTTTCACCTCGTGCCAGGCCCGCCATGGCGGCACCGGCGCGGTGTATGTAATGCTCAAGCGAACCATGATGGAAGGCCGCGACGAGTAACGCCGTGCTTGCAGCGCCGCCCGCTCCGCCGTACCCTTCATTTTTGCGATTTTTACCCACAGGTAGATACATGTCCCTGGAACAGAACTACACCGAGATCCTCAGCCAACTTGGCGAGGACGTCTCCCGTGAGGGCCTGCTCGACACGCCCAAACGGGCTGCAAAGGCGATGAAGTACCTTTGCCGCGGTTACGAGCAGACGCTGGAAGAAGTCACCAACGGCGCGCTGTTCACCTCCGACAACAGTGAGATGGTGCTGGTCCGGGACATCGAGCTGTACTCGATGTGCGAACACCACATGCTGCCTTTCATCGGCAAGGCCCACGTGGCCTACCTGCCCAAGGGCAAGGTCCTGGGCCTGTCGAAGGTCGCACGCATCGTCGACATGTTCGCCCGCCGCCTGCAGATCCAGGAAAACCTCAGCCGCCAGATCGCCGAGGCCGTGCAGCAAGTGACTGGCGCCGCAGGCGTGGCGGTGGTCATCGAAGCCAAGCACATGTGCATGATGATGCGCGGCGTTGAAAAGCAGAATTCGACCATGCTCACTTCGGTGATGCTGGGTGAGTTCCGTGAAAACGCCTCGACTCGTGGCGAGTTCCTCAGCCTGATCAAGTGATCGGCGCGTGTCCCGAGCCGGCCCCCAGGGGTCGGCTTTTTCATTTCAGGAGTAGCCCATGATCGTCAAAGCCCTGCGGGTCGGCCTCGGCCAGCTCATCGTTTTCGGCGACTGGATCAGCCGCCCGGCCAAGCAGAAGCGTGATGCGGCGGCCCAGGCGCGTGTCGAGCAAGAGGCCAAGGGCCTCGCGCTGTACCAGTTCCATGCCTGCCCGTTCTGCGTGAAGACCCGCCGCACCCTGCACCGCCTGAACGTGCCGGTGGCGTTGCGTGATGCCAAGAATGACGACGCACATCGCCAGGCGTTGCTCGAAGGTGGCGGCCGAGTGAAAGTGCCGTGCCTGCGCATCGAGGAACAAGGCAAGGTGACCTGGATGTATGAATCCAAGGCCATCATTGCCTATCTGGACAAGCGCTTCGCGTAAGCCCTGCGCGGCCCTTGCAGGAGCGGCCTTGCGTCGCGAAAGGGCTGCAAGGCAGCCCCAGCAATAGTGGCACCGTCGCTGAAATTCCGGGGTCGCTCTGCGGCGCTTTCCGACCGGTCCGGCGCCCCGGCAAGGCCGCTCCCACAGAAGGCAGTCCTGCCTTACTCGACCATCGGCACATGCCGAGGATGGCTGGCCACCCGCGCCAGCCACTCGCGCACTGCCGGGTAATCCGTCAGGTCAAAGCCACCCTGATGCGCCACATGGGTGTAGGCATACAACGCCACATCAGCGATCGAGTACTGGTCCCCGACCAGATACGGCGTCATCTGCAACTGCCGCTCCATCACCCTCAACGCCTTGTAGCCGCCCTTGTGCAGCTTGCGGTATTCCTCCACGCGCTCGTCCGGCAGCCCCAGGTAGAACTGGATGAAACGCGCCACGGCAATGTATGGCTCATGGCTGTACTGCTCGAAAAACTGCCACTGCAGCACCTGGGTTCGCAGGCGCGGCTCGCTGGGCAGGAATTCGCTGCCATCGGCCAGGTAGTTGAGGATGGCGTTCGATTCCCACAGGCAGGTTCCGTCCTCAAGCTTGAGCACAGGCACCTTGCCGTTGGGGTTCATGGCCAGAAACTCAGGCGTCTCGGTCTCGCCCTTGAGGATATCCACCGCCTGCCATTCATACGGGCGGTCGAGCAGGCTGAGCATCAGCTTGACCTTGTAGCAATTGCCCGACTGGTAGTCACCATACACCTTGAACATCGACCCTCCCCTCCCATGCAGTTACGCGAACTTGCCCAATAGTTGGCGACTGTACGGCTAAAAGCAATGCCTGCTGTATGGCAAAGATCAATCCGGCCCGCGTTAGTCTGAAAAAACTGCTTACACATGGACAAGGACCCAACCCAATGACCGATGCCACCTCCGCACGCCTGCGGCCCCTGGCAGACAGCTCACCGTCCGCGGTGGTCGCCGGCTTCATCGCCATGCTCACCGGCTACACCAGCTCGCTGGTACTGATGTTCCAGGCCGGCCAGGCAGCCGGCCTGACCAGCGCGCAAATTTCTTCGTGGATCTGGGCGCTGTCGATCGGCATGGCGGTGTGCAGCATCGGCCTGTCGCTGCGCTACCGCACACCGATCACCGTGGCCTGGTCGACCCCGGGTGCCGCACTGCTGATTACCAGCCTTGGCGGAGTCAGCTACGGCGAAGCCATCGGTGCCTACATTACCTGTGCGCTGCTGGTGGTGATCTGTGGCCTGACCGGTAGCTTCGAGCGGCTGGTCAAGCGCATTCCGGCGTCCCTGGCATCGGCCTTGCTGGCCGGCATTCTGTTCAAGATCGGCAGCGAAATCTTCGTTGCTGCTCAGCACCGTACCCTGCTGGTACTGGGCATGTTCTTCAGCTACCTGCTGGTCAAGCGCCTGTCGCCGCGCTACTGCGTACTGGCCGCATTGCTGGTGGGCACGGCACTGTCCGGCGCCCTCGGCCTGCTGGACTTCAGCGGCTTCAAGCTGGAGGTGGCTACTCCAGTGTGGACTACGCCAAGCTTTTCGCTGGCCGCGACCATCAGCATCGGCATTCCGCTGTTCGTGGTGGCGATGACTTCGCAGAACATGCCTGGCGTGGCCGTGCTACGTGCAGACGGTTACCAGGTGCCCGCCTCGCCGCTGATTACAGCGACCGGATTCGCCTCGCTGCTGCTGGCACCGTTCGGCTCGCACGGGGTCAACCTGGCGGCCATCAGTGCGGCGATCTGCACCGGGCCGCATGCCCATGAAGACCCGAACAAGCGCTATACCGCGGCGGTGTGGTGCGGGATTTTCTATGGTATTGCCGGCACCTTCGGTGCCACCCTGGCGGCATTGTTCGCGGCGTTGCCGAAGGAGCTGGTGCTGTCGATTGCGGCGCTGGCGTTGTTCGGTTCGATCATGAACGGGTTGACCGTTGCCATGAGTGAGGCACGGGAGCGGGAAGCGGCGCTGATCACCTTCATGGTGACGGCTTCGGGGTTGACCCTGTTCTCGATCGGCTCGGCGTTCTGGGGGATCGTGGCGGGGGTGCTGACCTTGCTGATCCTCAATCCGCGAGGTGTTCGGCAGTAGATCGGTGTCGCGATTGAGACCGAGCGCCGCCCGCGCGGCGCATCGCGGATGAATCCGCTCCTGCATCTGTTTCGTGCCAGTGTGTCCTGTGCCAGAGGGGCTGCCACCTCGATATTGAAAGGCACGAACACGCGGACAGCGGTGACCTCACAGGCGCGATGGGCCCGAAAAAGATGTAGGAGCGGATTCATCCGCGATGCGCCGTGCGGGCGGCGCTCGATCCCCCCCCCGCAAATTCTTGCGCCAGCCCCTCACAATCT
This sequence comes from Pseudomonas sp. URMO17WK12:I7, assembly GCF_003269045.1. Classification (NCBI taxonomy): domain Bacteria; kingdom Pseudomonadati; phylum Pseudomonadota; class Gammaproteobacteria; order Pseudomonadales; family Pseudomonadaceae; genus Pseudomonas; species Pseudomonas sp. URMO17WK12:I7. The sequence continues at coordinate 51,403 of NZ_QLTL01000009.1, forward strand.
GAAGTGGCCGACCATGCCTTTGAGGTCACTGCCCAGCTGAGCCAGCTCAATACTGGACCGGGCATTATCCTGCATGGCCAACGCCGCCTGGTCGGCACTGCCACGGATCTGCGTCACGCTGCGGCTGATTTCCTCGGCCACCGAACTCTGCTGCTCGGCCGCTGCAGCAATCTGCTGGTTCATCTGCTGGATCAACGACACCGCCACCGCGATGCTGTCCAGCGCGCTTTCGGTCTGTAGCGCATCGGCCACGGCCAGGCGCACCAGCTCGGTACTGCCACGGATCTGCGCCACCGACTGCTGGGCATTGCCACGCAAGCTGGCCACCAGTTGCTCGATTTCCTCGGTCGACTGCCGGGTACGCCGGGCCAGCGCCCGTACTTCGTCGGCCACCACCGCAAAACCACGCCCCTGCTCACCCGCCCGGGCCGCTTCAATGGCCGCGTTGAGCGCCAGCAGGTTGGTCTGTTCGGCAACACTCTTGATCACCTCCAGCACATCACCAATGGTGTGGATCTCGGCACTCAAGCTGTCGATGCCGGCGCTGGCTGTGTCCGCAGCCGTTGCCAGTTGCTCGATGCGCTGCATGCTTTCGCGCACCACGCGCTGGCCGGCGTCGACCTTGTCATCGGCCGCCTGTGCCGCCTGCGCCGCTTCTTCGGCATTGCGCGCCACGTCGTGCACGGTGGCAGTCATCTGCTGCATGGCAGTTGCCACCTGCTCTGTCTCTTCCTTCTGGCTGCCGACTTCACGGTTGGTCTGCTCGGTCACTGCCGACAACGCCTGGGCGCTGCCCTCCAGCTGCTCGATACCTTGCTGCAGGCCGCTGACCACGCCAGACAACCCGGCAGCCATCTGCTGCATGGCCTGCATCAGCTGGCCGACTTCGTCCGTGCGCGGCGCTTCGTGCTCCAGGCCCAACTCGCCAGCGGCGATGCGCTGGGCACGGCCTATCACGCGCTTGAGCGGGCCAACTACAGCTCGGGTAATCAGCCAGGCAGCGAGGATGCCCACCAGCAACGCCAGCCCGGTTGCCAGCGCAATGGCCACGCGGTTGCGCGACAGTTCAGCCTGCATGGCTTGCTGATCGACGGCATAGGCCTGGTCGACCCGGCCAGTGACCTGCTCGGCACGCGCCTGCAACTGAGCCTTGATGCCTTGCTCCTTGCCCAGGAGGTCGGTGTATTCGTCGAGCTTGTCGGAGAAGCTTGCAATGTGCCCGGCCACCTCGCCGAGCACACTCTGGTAACCCGCGTCACTGACACCGGCCTTGAGCTGCTCGACCAACTGCGCCGCCTCGACCGTCTGGGCGATACGGCCTTGTTCCCCCTCCTCGCCCTTGCGGTTCTTGTCCAGGCGCACCCGTGCCTCGTCCATGGCCCGCAGCATCAGCCGCGACACCTGCGCCACCTGCCCGGCCTGCTCAAGGAACTCGCTCCCTTGCTGGCCCTGGGACTGTTTGAGCGTGTAGGCGGCATCGTCGGCCAGACCGGCCTGCAGCACATCGAGGTTGTTAGCGACGCTGGACACCGACCAGCTGGCCATGTCCAGCGCCAGCTCCTTGGCCTGCACCGCCTCGACGAAAGCCTCGAAGGCCTGGCCATAAGCCAACAGGTCAGCCTCGGCCGCAACCAGCGCCGGCAGATTGCGGGCGCGCTCGGCAAGGTTCTGCAAGCCGCTGCGCAAAGCCTCGGCCTCCTTGATGTCGGAGCGCAAGGCAAACGCCTGCTCGTGCTGGCGCAACCGCAGCAGGTCGGTATTGAATTGGCCCAGTTGGCGCAGGCCGTCGAAACGCTGGCCAACGCCATGCAGCGCCGCAATGCCGATGGCTGCCACCGCTACGGTCAGCAGCAACACCAGGGCAAACCCCAGGCCCAGTTTGCGGGCCATGCCCAGGTTGGCCAAAACACCGTGCCTGCTCGCCGCCATCGCCGATCCCCTTCACCGTGCAAGGTTTAGCCAAGGGCCAAGCGTGGCAACGTTACCGGCCTGCTAACAAGGGGCTGGCGCCAAAATGGTGTCAAATAGCTATGAGCTTGTCGCTTTCAGCTAGCTGAAGGTCGCCCTGCGTGCTGAAGGCAGAAAACCGTTACGCAGGGTGGCTGCACATGAAGGCCTGAGGCGCGTTACCCAGGATCATCGCCCGGGCCTGGTCGAGGGTGACCTTGGGGATGACAGTGTGCGGGATCTTCGAGGTGGCAGATAGGTTGTAGACGGCGAAATGCTCATCGACAACCCGGTCCGCCATCAGCTTGAGCGAGGGCAGGATGCGTCGCTCAAAGGCTTCATCCAGATGGCAGCGCGACACCGTTTGGCCGGGGGCCTCGTAGAACCGCCCCACCGACTGGTCGAGGTCCACACCCACCAAAAAAACCTGATTGAAACCCAAGTGACAGGCAAGTTGAATAGCCGCATAGGCCACCGTGCGCGCATCGAAAAACCCTTGAGACAGGTCTTTGCTGAAGCCCACCGAACGCGAGCGGCTACCCCAGATTGCCCGGCTGCGCACGAGTTGAGGATCGGGGTTGAACAGCGCGTCGTACAGGCCCGAGCGAGCCGCCTTGGCCAGCGGGAAGATCTGCGCCTTGCAGGTGACCGGCAACCCCTCGACCTCACTAGGCCAGATCGCCAGGCGCTGGCTGAGCCGTACCGCCTTGGCGTAGAGCTCAGGCTGCTGGTGCGCAAACCCGGTGTCGGTGCACACATAAAAATACGGGCGCACACCCTGTTCCGCGAACATCGAGATCGCGCCGTTGACGGTGATCATCGGCACGCCCGCGAAACGCTGCAGTGGAAAATCCTTGGCAGAGGCTCCCGAGGCAACGATGAACACCGGCCCTTCGGCGATACCCCGGCACGCCCCGAAATCCGATATCGAGGCTTGGCAGCCGGGCTTTTGGGCGCTGACTGTCTCCATGTCGCTTTCCAAAATTTGAAGAGCGTGATTATACACAGCTAATCAGCTAACCAACTATGCTCGGGCGTGTAACCTGCGGCTCAGATCGCAGTCGCCCCTCCATCCACAGTCAGACTATGACCGGTCGTGAACGCCGCCCCGTCACTGCACAGATACAATACCGCGCTGGCCACTTCCTCGACCTTGCCGATACGCCCCACCGGGTGCATCGCAGCGGCAAATTCGGCCTTGCGAGCGTCTGCCTCATAGGCGCGGCGGAACATGTCAGTGTCGATCACCGCCGGGCACACGGCATTCACGCGGATACCTTTCTTGGCATATTCGATGGCCGCCGATTTGGTCAGGCCGATCACCGCATGCTTGGAGGCGGCGTAGATGCTCATCTTCGGCGCCGCGCCCAGACCCGCCACAGAGGCGGTGTTGACGATCGCCCCACCACCTTGGGCCAGCAGCAGCGGCAATTGGTACTTCATGCACAGCCACACACCTTTGACATTGACGCCCATGATGGCGTCGAACTCCGCCTCGCTGCCCTCGGCCAGGCGGCCTTTTTCAATTTCAATGCCGGCATTGTTATAGGCGTAGTCCAGGCGGCCATAGGCCTCGATGGCGCGCTCATGCAGCTGCCGCACCTGGGCCTCCTGGGTCACATCACAGGCCACGAACAGCGCTTCGCCACCCGCTTCACGAACCAAGGCCACCGTGGCCTCGCCACCGACCGCGTCGAGATCGGCCACTACTACGTTCAGGCCTTCGCGGGCAAAGGCCAGGGCCGTCGCCCGGCCGATACCTGCCGCACCGCCGGTGACCAGGGCTACCTGGCCGGAAAAGGTCATGCTCATCGTCTGCTCCAATCATCAGTTCAGGAGCGCGCGGCTCCCACAGGTAGGGTGCGGCGGCTTTCAAATCCGTGGGCAGAGTCTAGTCAGCCCGCCGCCCGGCTGGGCAGCATCATCAGGGCAACGGTTGGGCTATCATGCTTGCCAGTGATTTTGCCGATCAACCTGCATCAGCAGGTTAAATTGACCGCTGTGCCTCATCGCCCACAAGGACCTGCCATGACCCAGACCAACCGCCGTTTCCTGCTTGCCAAACGCCCGGTCGGCGCCGTGCGCCGTGACGACTTCACCTTCGAGACGGTACCTGCCGAGGCCCCCGCCGCCGGCCAGATCCAGGTACGCAACCTTTACCTGTCGCTTGACCCGGCCATGCGGGGTTGGATGAACGAAGGCAAGTCGTACATCCCGCCCGTCGCTCTCGGCCAGGTGATGCGCGCACTGGGCGTCGGCGAAGTGGTCGCTTCCAACCACCCGGACTACAAGCCCGGCGACCATGTCAGCGGCGCCCTCGGCGTGCAGGATTACTTCACCGGCGAACCCCAGGGCCTGCACAAGATCGACCCCAACCTCGCCCCACTGCCCCGTTACCTCTCGGCCCTGGGCATGACCGGCATGACCGCCTACTTTGCCCTGCTCGAGGTTGGCCAGCCCAAGGCCGGCGACACCGTGGTCATCTCCGGCGCGGCCGGCGCGGTGGGCAGCATCGTCGGCCAGATCGCCAAGCTCAAGGGCTGCCATGTGGTCGGCATCGCTGGTGGCGCGCAAAAATGCCAGTACCTCAAGGACGAACTGGGCTTCGACGGCGTCATCGACTACAAGGCCGAAGACGTGCTGACCGGCCTGAAGCGCGAATGCCCCAAAGGCGTCGACGTGTACTTCGACAACGTCGGTGGCGAAATCCTGGACGCCGTGCTCACCCGCATCAACTTCAAGGCGCGTATCGTCATCTGCGGCGCCATCAGCCAGTACAACAACAAGGAAGCCGTAAAAGGCCCGGCCAACTACCTGGCGCTGCTGGTGAACCGCGCACGCATGGAAGGCTTCGTGGTGATGGACCACGCCAAGGACTATGGCAAGGCTGCGCAAGAGATGGCCGGCTGGCTGGCCACGGGCAAGGTCAAGAGCAAGGAGGATGTGGTCGAGGGGTTGGAGACGTTCCCTGAGACGCTGCTCAAGCTGTTCAGCGGCGAGAACTTCGGCAAGTTGGTGTTGAAAGTCTGAAATTGGATCAAGCCTGTGCCAGCCCTTTCGCGGGCAAGCCCGCTTCCACCAGGACGGTGAAAAGTTCACTGTTGTGGGGATCATGTGGGAGCGGGCTGCCCCGCGAAAGGGCCGGCACAGGCAACGCAGATCTTGTAAGATTCCCCTTCGCCACTGAAACCAGTGACAGGGATTTGCAGAGATGACCATGATCAAGATCACCCCCACCATCGAGTGCTCCAACACCGCCCCGTTCGTCCTTTTCGGCGGCATCAACGTGCTCGAGTCCGAGGACCTGGCCCTGACCGCCTGCGCCGAGTACGTTCGGGTTACCGAAAAGCTGGGCATCCCTTACGTATTCAAGGCCAGCTTCGACAAGGCCAACCGCTCCTCGATCCACTCCTACCGCGGCCCGGGCATGGAAGAAGGCCTGCGCATCTTTGAGAAGGTGAAGGCCGAGTTCGGCGTACCGATCATCACTGACGTGCATGAAATCTACCAGTGCGCGCCAGTAGCCGAAGTGGTTGACGTGCTGCAACTGCCAGCCTTCCTCGCCCGCCAGACCGACCTGGTTGTGGCCCTGGCCAAGACCGGCAAACCGGTAAACATCAAGAAGCCGCAGTTCCTCAGCCCCTCGCAGATGCAGAACATCGTGCACAAGTTCAAGGAAGCCGGTAACGATCAGCTGATCCTCTGCGACCGCGGCACCTGCATGGGCTACGACAACCTGGTGGTCGACATGCTCGGCTTCGGCGTGATGAAGCGCACCTGCGACGACCTGCCGATCATCTTCGACGTCACCCACGCCCTGCAAAACCGCGACCCGTCCGGTGCAGCCTCCGGTGGCCGTCGCGAACAGGTGGTCGACCTGGCCCGTGCCGGCATGGCAGTTGGCCTGGCCGGGTTGTTCCTGGAGGCCCACCCAAATCCGGACCAGGCCAAGTGCGATGGCCCAAGCGCCCTGCCGCTGGACAAGCTGGAGCCGTTTTTGGCGCAGATCAAGGCGCTGGATGACCTGATCAAGGGCTTCGCCCCGCTGGTTATCGCTTAAGTCAGCGTACCGCAAGACAAGAGGGCCGATATGCAACTGCATATCGGCCCTTTTTCTTATCTCCGTTACAACCCCACACAACATTGTGTAATTGCTCTGTTAGCATGCCGCTCTCGCAAAAACTGCGCTGCCCGAGCCGGCAATCTTAAGCAAATCAAGAATATGAGCCTCGCAATCAGCCAGGCTCCAACGGGGGAAGAAATGGATTTATGGGCGGCCTTCCAGGCTATCATCCTGGGCGTGGTTGAAGGGCTTACGGAGTTTCTGCCGATTTCCAGTACCGGGCACCAGATCATCGTGGCCGACTTGATCGATTTCGGTGGTGAGCGCGCGATGGCGTTCAACATCATCATTCAGTTGGCGGCAATCCTGGCGGTCGTGTGGGAATTTCGCGGCAAGATCCTCGAAGTGGTGTTCGGCCTGGCCAGCCAGCCAAAGGCACGGCGTTTCACCGGTAACCTGCTACTGGCATTCATGCCGGCCGTGGTGCTGGGCGTGCTGTTCGCCGACCTGATTCACGAATACCTGTTCAACCCGATCACCGTGGCCACGGCGCTGGTGATCGGTGGCGTGATCATGCTCTGGGCCGAGCGTCGCCAGCACACCGTGGCGGTCGACCATGTCGACGACATGCGCTGGACCCATGCCCTGAAGATCGGTTTCGTACAGTGCCTGGCGATGATCCCGGGTACCTCGCGCTCTGGCTCCACCATCATCGGCGGCCTGCTGTTCGGCCTGTCGCGCAAGGCAGCCACCGAGTTCTCGTTCTTCCTGGCGATGCCGACCATGGTCGGTGCGGCGGTGTATTCGGGCTACAAGTACCGCCACCTGTTCGAGCCAAGCGACCTGCCGGTGTTTGCCATCGGTTTCGTGACTTCGTTCATCTTCGCCATGATCGCCGTGCGCGCGCTGCTGAAGTTTATTGCCAACCACAGCTACGCGGCTTTTGCCTGGTACCGCATCGTCTTTGGTCTGCTGATTCTGGCGACCTGGCAGTCTGGCTGGATCGACTGGTCGACGGCCCACAGCTGATATCAAGATATGAAAACGAAAAAGGGCTGCATAGCAGCCCTTTTTCGTTGATGCGGTTTAGCCGCGTATTTCAGCGACCACCGCGGCCAGTGCCTGAGCCGGGTCCGCCGCCTTGCTGATCGGGCGGCCGATCACCAGGTAATCCGAACCGGCGTCCAGCGCCTGGCGAGGCGTCAGGATCCGGCGCTGGTCATCCAAGGCACTACCGGCCGGGCGAATGCCTGGCGTCACCAGTTGCAGGCCTGGGTGCGCAGCTTTCAGGGCTGGCGCTTCCAGTGCCGAGCATACCAGCCCGTCCATGCCAGCCTTTTCGGCCAGAGCCGCCAGGCGCAACACCTGCTCCTGCGGGTCGATATCCAGGCCAATACCCGCCAAGTCTTCACGCTCCATGCTGGTCAGCACGGTGACCCCGATCAGCAACGGCTGCGGGCCGCTGCGTTTGGCCAGCTCTTCACGGCAGGCCGCCATCATGCGCAGGCCGCCGGAGCAGTGGACGTTGACCATCCAGACACCCATCTCCGCGGCAGCCTTCACGGCCATGGCGGTGGTGTTCGGAATATCGTGGAACTTGAGATCGAGGAACACCTCGAAACCCTTCTCGCACAAGGTCTCGACAATGCCGGCAGCACTGCTGGTGAACAGCTCCTTGCCCACCTTCACCCGGCACAGGGCAGGATCGAGCTGGTCGGCCAGCTTGAGGGCGGCGTCACGGGTGGGGAAATCCAGGGCGACGATCAGGGGCGTCTGGCAGGCGGACATGGTCAAGGTCTCTTTGGTAATTCGTAAACGGCGCGCATTGTAAACGAAGTGGCACGGGGTTTGGGGCCCGCGGGTCACGAGAATTGGCTCGGCCGGGGCTGTACTCCTATAATTGAACCAACGCCACGGGCCATTGCTCAATATTAATACGAGCAAGACCTGAGTCTAAGACTGGAGAATGAACGATGCCTTGGTATGCCTGGCTAATACTCATCATAGCCCTCGGCTCGATCGTTGGTGGATTGATGATGCTGCGCGACACGGCGAAGAAACTGCCGCTGACAGAGGAGCAGTTGCGCAAAGTGCATGAGCGCAACGCCGAGGCAGATGCAAAGGATGCGCAGGACCGTTGAGCCTGAATCCTGATGAATCAGAAAACCGGTTGGCGCAATGCCAACCGGTAGATTTGGCTGCTATTTGACGACCAGCTTGTCCTTGTTACGCTCCAAAAGTGCCTTCCCAATTCCCTTGATTTCCAGCAGTTCATCCACCGAACCGAACGGACCGTTGGCTTCGCGGTAAGCGACGATAGCTTCAGCCTTAGCCTTGCCGATACCGTTGAGGTTCTGTTGCAGGGTCAATGCGTCGGCATCGTTCAGGTCGATCATTGCCACCTGCGCCAGGGGCTGCACTTGCCCTGTTTGGGAAGCCGCGACAGCCGCGGGTTCCGCAACTGTGACGGGGGCCGCCTGCAGCGTGAAAGGCAGGGCTGCGAAAAGTGGCAGCAGTAGGTAGGACAGGACGGTGTTACGCATATTGAGCACTCCTTGTGGAATATGAAGGCAGCGTTCCATTGGCTGCCTGGAGGAACTCTAGCGCTCGGTTCTCCTCTGTGGGGAAGCGAAATGTAACCAAATTGAGCATCCGAGCCAATGCCCCTATCTACCCTCTAACTGTGCCTTTTGACGTACAGCATAAATAAATCGTGCAATATCAACAGGACACACTGCAGTTACTTTGATCAGCTAGCCCTGGAAGACATTTTTCTCACCAACAGCGGTTCCTCTTTCTTACGGAAGGCGAGCTTGATGAGCATTTATCAATGTGAGCTCAAGCAGGTAACTCACGACCGGCATGACACAGTACCGATACTTGATGCCCACGAACGCATGCAACCTAACAATCAAAGCTGCACCCAACCCCGGTTGTATAAGCTTCAATGCGTCAACATGCTCGATGTGCGGGGTGAGCCTGGACCTCCGACTCTTCGCCAATAAGGACTGACGAGCCAGAGGAGCTTGAGGGATCGCCGACCAGTTAGGTGCCGCCGATCAAAGCCGCGCCAAGCTACAGCTTGGACCTTTTCGAAAACCGCCACCCGTTCAGCAGGTAGCCCTTGAAACGGGCTCTAATTTATAACAATATCTACAGATGGGTGCACGACTGTAGAAATTGATAAAAATTGCCACTTTCATGGACGCATGACAATAAATGATAGACACCAAAAAGAATCTATCAAAAACAAACAACCAACAAAAGGATCACAACTTGATCAGGAATATACAATTCCTGCGATTTCTCGCTGCCGCCATGGTAGTCTTCGCACATTCACCCCTCACACTTTACGGCGTCAGCCCCTATCTAATCAAACTGGGTGGGTTTGGCGTCGACGTCTTCTTTGTAATAAGTGGATTCATAATACCCTTCATCTTATTTCCAAGAAAAGAACATACAAACGATACAACAACAATATCATGGGCAACATTCATATCCCGAAGATTCTTCAGGGTTTGGCCGCTCTATTTTTTGATGAGCCTGTTCGTCATAGCACTATCTTACGCCATCCTGGAAACACCACTGGCATCAAATCAGGACATTGCACTGGCTTATAATCCAAGCAAACTTGATCTGCGTCTGTTCCTCGAATCAATGTCCTTCACTCACGCCTTCATTGCCCCAACAATAAATGTCGGCTGGACGCTACAGTTCGAATTTGCTTTCTACATCACCATTGCACTTATCATGTTCATGGGTGTCCGACGGTACGAGACACTTACACTCTCCTTCGCCTGTATTCTTTTTGCGAGCTCCTTGACATTAGCAGCCGTGCAAAGCAGCGGAATAAATACAGAACACAGCGCCTACCGGCCTCTGTTATTGATTTCCCATCCAATGATGTTCGAATTCTTGCTGGGAATGATATTATTCAGAATCTTTAGAAATGGACTATTGATTCGAAAGTCATTTGCCTTAATGGCTGCAGTAATCGCAATCCCAGCCTTCATAGTTTGCGAAAGACATGACCTATTCGGCGGAGTTGGAGGTACCTTCCACAGAACAATAGTTTGGGGAGGGTTCGCATTTTTGCTAGTTTGGGCCGCATTGAGCCTTGAAAAGCACATCGCCGCACCAAAATGGTCAATGCTCTTGGGTGACTCTTCTTACAGCCTGTATCTTGTACATTGGCTGGCGCTGCCATGGATCACATACCTGATTGGGATTTCCTGTGGTTTTGATGCCCTCAACAGCACTCTACTCATGATCATTAATTTGGTGAGTTGCATCGTCATATCCATAGCAGTACATCTGCTGATCGAAAAGCCGATTCAGCAACGGTTCAGGAAGCTGCAACAAAGCTGGTCAATGCCAGCATCCGGTATAAAAGCGCTCACAGCTGAGTAGCAAGGTTTGCGCTCCCAATTTGAAAAAGCTCGACCTCAAGTCGACTTATTCAAAATTTGGGAGCGCATTCAATCACGATGCCAAGCCCAGCCCCCCTAACGAAGAATGCTTGGCAAGCCACCGCAGATAACTGACAAGGGCAGAACCTTAGTCAATATTTCTTTCCTCTGCATTATCGCAGAGAGAAAAAATACCCTCGCTTGATTAATATATCTTGTCTTGCAACAAACGCTTCAGATACTGCCCGTAGCCATTCTTCGCCAACGGTGCAGCCAACCCTTCCAACTGCTGAGCATCAATCCAGCCTTGACGGAACGAAACCTCTTCCGGGCAAGCCACTTTCAGTCCTTGCCGACGTTCAATGGTTGCAATGTAACCACTGGCCTCAAGCAGCGAGTCATGGGTACCGGTATCCAGCCAAGCATAACCCCTACCCATGATTTCCACAGAGAGCCGACCCTGCTCGAGATAAACACGGTTTAGATCAGTGATTTCAAGCTCTCCACGTGCAGATGGCTTGATCCCCTTGGCGATCTCAACCACATCGCGATCATAGAAGTAGAGCCCGGTCACCGCATAACTTGACTTCGGCTTGGCCGGTTTCTCTTCCAGGCTGATAGCCTTGCCATGTTGGTCGAACTCGACCACGCCATAACGCTCAGGGTCGTGCACGTGGTAAGCAAATACACTGGCACCTTCGGTGCGCTCCATGGCATTGCCGAGCAAACCCTGGAAATCATGGCCATAGTAAATGTTGTCGCCCAGCACCAGAGCTGACAAATCGTTGCCGATGAACTGCTCACCGATGAGGAATGCCTGTGCCAGGCCATCAGGTGAAGCCTGCACCGCATAGCTGATGTTGATCCCCCACTGATGCCCGTCACCCAGCAGCTGTTCAAACCTTGGCGTGTCCTGTGGCGTGGAAATGATCAGGATGTCGCGAATGCCCGCCAGCATCAGTGTGGTGAGCGGGTAGTAGATCATCGGCTTATCGTAAACCGGCAAGAGCTGCTTGGAGATCGCCAGTGTCGCCGGGTGCAGACGGGTGCCGGACCCGCCGGCCAGGATGATACCTTTACGATTCATTTTGCTCATTTCTCGAGTATCTCAGTCAGCATGCGAGCCACGCCCAGACGCCAGTCAGGCAGCGTCAGCGCGAAAGCTTCTTGCAATTTTTGGGTATCCAGCCGGGAATTCGCCGGCCGCCTTGCCGGGGTGGGGTAGGCATCGGTCGTAAGCGGGTTGACCTGTTCGGCATGCACTTGCAGAGCAATACCGTGCGCCGCAGCTTGCTCCAGCACAAAACGCGCGTAACCGCACCAACTGGTCTCGCCCCGCGCCGCCAAGTGATACACACCGGCCAGTGCAGGTTTACGCAGGGTGGCGACGATCGCATGAGCGGTAACGTCGGCGATCAGTTCCGCGCCGGTCGGGGCGCCAAACTGGTCATCGATGACACCAAGGCTATCCCGCTCGGATGCCAGCCGAAGCATGGTGCGGGCAAAGTTGTTACCGCGAGCGGCGTATACCCAGCAGGTACGGAAAATCAGGCTTGTACAGCCTGCTGCCAAGATGGCTTGCTCACCGGCCAGCTTGCTTTCACCATAGACATTCAAAGGACCAACCGCATCCTGCTCGCGCCAAGGCGCACTGCCCTGCCCCGGGAAGACGTAATCCGTGGAGTAATGCACCAGCAATGCACGCTGCTCTGCAGCTAACTCCGCCAGCAACTTCACCGCTTGCGCATTGACCAGAAATGCTTGCTCGCGCTCGCTTTCTGCCTTATCCACCGCGGTATAAGCCGCAGCATTGACGATTACATCGGGTGCAAATCTGCGCACGGTTTCCGCCAGCCCCGGAAGGTTGGCCAAGTCGCCGCAATATTCATGGCTTCTCGAGTTGAGTGCCAGCACTTGGCCCAATCCAGCCAGACTGCGCTGCAACTCCCAACCCACTTGGCCATCCTTGCCCAGCAGGAGAATTTTCATGCCGAACGACCGGTGTAGTTCTTCTCGACCCAGTCACGGTAACCACCGGACTGTACGTTCTCTACCCAGTCCCAGTTGCCCAGGTACCATTCGACCGTCTTGCGGATACCGGTCTCGAAGGTTTCCGCGGGCTTCCACCCCAGCTCTCGTTCGAGTTTGCGCGCATCGATGGCGTAGCGGCGGTCATGGCCTGGGCGGTCGGTAACATAGGCAATCTGTTCGGCGTAAGGCTTACCATCAGCACGCGGGCGCAGCTCATCCAGAAGCGTACATACGCGATTGACGATTTCCAGGTTGGGTTTCTCGTTCCAGCCACCGACGTTGTAAACCTCACCTGTTTTACCAGCCTCGAGCACACGGCGGATGGCGCTGCAGTGGTCTTTGACATAAAGCCAGTCGCGAATCTGCTGGCCATCGCCATAGACAGGCAGTGCTTTGCCGCCCAGGGCGTTGACGATCATCAGAGGGATGAGCTTTTCCGGGAAGTGGAACGGACCGTAGTTGTTAGAGCAGTTGGTGGTCAGCACCGGCAGGCCATAGGTGTGGTGATAAGAACGCACCAGATGGTCGCTCGCTGCCTTGCTGGCCGAGTAAGGACTGTTCGGCTGATATTGATGGGTCTCGGTGAACGCAGGCTCGTCAGCGCCCAACGAACCATAGACCTCATCGGTAGAGACATGCAAGAAGCGGAACGCCTGACGCGCTTGCTCGTCCAGGCCGCCCCAATAGGCGCGCACCGCCTCGAGCAGACGGAAAGTACCGACGATATTGGTCTCGATGAAGTCTTCAGGCCCGTGAATCGAACGATCGACATGAGATTCGGCGGCAAAGTTCACGATGGCGCGTGGCTGATGTTCATTCAACAGTCGCGCAACCAGCTCGGAATCACCGATGTCTCCATGCACGAAAACATGGCGTTCATCACCCTGCAAGCTGTTCAGCGTTTGCAGGTTGCCTGCATAGGTGAGCTTGTCCAAGTTCACCACAGGTTCATCGGAGACTGCCAACCAGTCGAGAACAAAATTTGCGCCGATGAAGCCGGCACCACCGGTTACCAAAACAGTCATTATAGGCTACCTACTAAACTAAGCATTGAATGCGAGGAGCGCGAAATCGAGATGCCGTGGCCGGACAGACCCACTCACACCCCCACGTACGCCCCTCGTTATGAAAAACTCGCGCGAGAACGGCGACCGTCAGATTTCCTTTTTTCGCTGCATATACAGCAGGTCCACTATCTCTCCTTGTGGAACATAGCCACTGACCACTTCACGCAACAATTTTCGCACAGCCAGCAATTCATGCGCATTGACCGCGCAAAGCAATTCGTCGAGTTTGACTTTCAGGACATCCCAGTTCAGGAAATCTTCGTTAGCGCTCATGATCATTGGGTGCCGGGTGGATACGACGTTGTCACCAATCAGCAGCTCTTCGTAAAGTTTTTCACCCGGACGAAGCCCGGTAAACTCGATGGCAATATCACCGTGCGGGTTCTTTTCCGAACGTACGCTCAAGCCGGACAGATGGATCATCTTTTCCGCCAGCTCGGCGATACGCACTGGCTCCCCCATGTCCAGGACGAACACATCCCCCCCGCGGCCCATCGAGCCAGCCTGGATAACCAGCTGAGCCGCTTCGGGAATCGTCATGAAATAACGCGTGATCTTGGGGTGGGTTACCGTCAAAGGGCCGCCCGATAGAATCTGCTTGCGGAACAAAGGTATGACGGAGCCTGATGACCCCAGCACATTACCGAAGCGCACCATGGTGAAGCGTGTCTTGTTCACCTGCGCAACGTTGTCATTCTGACCAAACAGGACTGGCGCGCACTCTTGGCTAAGCGCTTGCAATACCATCTCGGCAAGGCGCTTGGTACTGCCCATGACATTGGTCGGCCGCACCGCCTTGTCAGTGGAGATCAGCACGAAGTTAGCGACCCCCGCCTGAACAGCAGCCTGAGCGGAATAGAGCGTACCAATGACGTTGTTCTGCACACCTTCGGAAATGTTGTGCTCGACCATGGGTACATGCTTGTAAGCTGCAGCATGATAAACAGTGTCCACATGCCAGGACTGCATCACTTCCAGCAAGTGCGCCTGGTTGCGCACAGAGCCCAGCACCGGCAGAACGTTGATTGCCAATGCCTCACGGCGAACACGCAGCTCCAGCTCACTCAGGATGCTGTACAGGTTGAATTCGCTATGCTCGAACAACAGCAGGGTCTTGGGCCCGGCGCCAACAATTTGCCGGCAGAGTTCCGAGCCGATCGAACCACCCGCCCCCGTAACCAGCACGACCTTGTTCGCAATGCACTGTGCCAGCAGATCGGGCTGCGCAGGCACTGCATCACGGCCCAAGAGATCAGCGATGTCAACTTCCTGAATGTCGCCCACCTGCACTCGCCCACTGGCAAGGTCAAGGATGCTTGGAACACTGCGCACGTGCAACGGGAAGCCTTCGAGGAAAGTCAGGATCTCCCTGCGTCGGCTGCGGCTGCTGCTGGGGATCGCCAGCAGGATTTCCTGGGCACCGGTGACATCTATCATTCGACCAATTTCATTCGAACGGTACACCTGCAACCCGGAAATGATGCGATCGGCAATTTCCTCATCGTCATCGATAAAAGCCACAGGCCTCATAGACTTGGCCATCCGCAACGCGGCAATAAGCTGGTTGCCGGCAGCGCCGGCACCGTAGATCGCAACGCGCGGCAAGCCATCGTCGCGCTGGGCGAAAGGCATGTGCTGCGCTGCAGAGAACCAGTCACCCAGGAAGTACTGCCGCATGACCAGGCGCAACCCACCGATCATGACCAGGCTCAACCACCAGTAATTGAAGATGACGGAACGCGGCACCAAAGTCTGATGATTGCTGTACCAGTAGACGAAAAAACCCAGCAAGAGCGCAGAAAAGGAAACCGCCTTAGCGATAACGATGAGCGCATCGTTGCCGAAGTAACGCATCACCGCCCGGTACATACCGAACTTTACAAAAAGCGGTATGGCCAGGACGGGTGCCGTCACGAACAGCCAGATATGTTCCTTGACCGGATTACCCATGTCATCCAGGCCAAGACGCACGGCAAAGGCCATCAGCAGGGCCAGCCACACCAGGCACACATCCACCAGCACCTGGAGCATGCGCTTCTCCCTGCGCGGCAATTGAAGCAGATATTTTCGAAGCTCGATCAGCTCTCTAGCTTTCATACCCAATTACCCACCTGCCCCGTATCCTTCAAAAAATTAAAGCTCACGCTCGCCCGCATGGAATTTCAATGCGAGCACTACCAGCGGTGCATATGCCAAGCATACGCCAAGCACACCATTCAGGCCGCCGAACGCTACCAGCAGTGCTAACGGAAGTAGCCACAGCACGTTCAGGCCCCAAGCGGCCAGCGTCACTTTCTTGTGGCTTGCGAACTGCCGAGAGGCAAACTGGTAAGCGTGGCTTCTATGAGCCTCATACACTTTTTCACCCCGCATCAGACGACGCAGCAAAGTGACCGTGGCATCGACCACGAACAAGCCCAGCAGAATGATCCAGCACCAGAAGAAATCAGCTGATACCCACCCGGCGATCAAGGTCAGCGCACCCACTACGACCCCCAGGAATCCACTTCCTGCGTCGCCCATGAAGATTTTGGCCGGAGGGAAATTCCACAGCAGGAAACCAGCTGCCGATGCTGCCAGGGCAAAGCTCAGGCCTGCGAGGCCCCCGTGCCCCGAGAGGAGGTAGATAAGACCGCCGGCCAGCCCGACAAAAACAGCCTCGGAACTGGCAAGACCGTCAATACCATCCATGAAGTTGTACAGGTTCAGCATCCATACCAAGAACACCACTGCCAGCAGGCTGCCTATAAGCCCGAGCTCTTTTGGCTCACCCCAGAGCGTGATCGGGGCCAACCCGCCAAGGCTGAAGACGATCCACATTCCCGCGAGAAAGTGGCCGAGCAACCGCCAGCGCGCTGGGATATGGCCCAGGTCATCATAAAAGCCAAGCACCGCCACGCCGGCGCCGCCGAGCACGAGCGCCGACATGGTCCCAAGGCCGATGTCGCCAAGCACGAAGCACAGCAATACCGCTGCAATGAATGCAACAACAATGGCCACGCCGCCGCCCCGCGGTGTCGGCACGGAATGCGAACTACGCTCATTGGGAATATCTAGCACACTCTTGCGTATTGCAAAGCGCCTTACCGCTCCAGTCAGTGCAGCGGCACCCACCAGAGCCAACGCTATTATTAGTAGTTGAACCATAAGTCGTGAAATCCAATTCCTAGTTACTGAGCATCAACGGCCAACCGCTTGGCGTGCTTTCTGCCGGCTTCTGCAAGCGCAGCTTCTGGCTCTTCGACCGGCATCCAGCCCAGCAGGTCACGCGCTTTACTGGTACTGACTTCCAAAGAGTTGAACAATTGCACATACATAGCCCGCCGCCCCACAGCGCTCAAAAGCAGCCTGGCCAGCAGCTTGGGCATGTAAAAGCACCTGGCCTTGCGGCCCATGCCGATGGCAAGCGATGAAACAATCTGGCGCGTCGAAACGCTGGCCCCATCGGCGATCAGGAACAGCTGCCCGGCAGCCTTGTCGTGGGTAATCACCAGCATCAGGAAGCTGATCAGGTTGTTCAACGAAACCAGGCTGCGACGGTTATCCAACGCGGCAAAAGGCAATGGCAAGCCTTTCGCCACCAGACTCAGCAGCCTTGCAAAATTACCCGGTGCGCCCGCATCGTAAATGAGCGGGGGACGCACGACGACCAACTGCATGGAAGTACCTGCCAACAAGCGATCCAGCGCCTGCTCGGCCTCCAGTTTGGAAACGGCATAATCTGCCGCTGGCGCTACGTCGCTCTGTTCGGTAAACGCCTGGCCGGTGGTTTCGTTGCCATTTACGCCAATGGAGCTGACGAAAATGAACCGCTTCACACCAGCGGCCAATGCTGCCTCGGCCAGCGCCAGGGTCGTTTCAACATTCGCCTGCCGAAAAGCTGCCAATGGGTCGGCTACCTGATCATTGAGCACATGCGCACGCCCGGCCAAGTGGACGACACAGTCGACGTCCACCAGACTCTGCTGCACGGCAACCTGATCCATCAAGTCCAGTTGCACGACATCGCCGGCCAGCGCTAGGTCCGGCTCACGCCGGACTGCAGCCTTGACCGAAAAATCGCGCTGGACCAGGGACTCACACAGATGCCTGCCGACGAAGCCTGAAGCGCCAGTAACCATTACCCGGCATGGGCCCACCATATCAGACTCCCGGAGTAACGTGCGGCCTGCCGATCGCATGGTACGCAACGCCTGCCTGCGCCATCGCCCACGGGTCGAACAGGTTACGGCCATCGACCACAACGGCACTGGAGAGCGCGCCACGCAGCATGTGCGGGTCTACAGCACGGAAAGACTTCCACTCGGTGCAGATTGCCAGGGCATCGGCACCGGCCAGGGCCTCTTCCTGCGTCGCAGCGTAGTGGGTATCAGCCCGATCACCGTAAATGCGCTCGAACTCCTCCATGGCCTTAGGGTCGAATACACGTACCTTCGCACCCGCCTGCCAGAGCTGTTCGATAAGCCGACGGCTTGGCGCATCGCGCATATCGTCGGTGTTAGGCTTGAAGGCCAGGCCCCACACTGCGATGGTCTTGCCCTCCAGTTCACCTTTGAAGATATCCTCGAACGAAGCGAACATCTTGTCTTTCTGACGCTTGTTGACAGCCTCGACGGCCGCAAGCAGTTCAGCGGAGTAACCCACTTCCTGTGCGGTACGGTACAACGCCTGAACATCCTTGGGGAAACACGAGCCACCGTAACCGCAGCCTGGGTAGATGAAGCTGTAACCGATGCGCGGGTCCGAGCCGATACCGATCCGCACCTGCTCAATGTCAGCCCCCAGGCGCTCGGCAAGGTTCGACAGCTCATTCATGAAGCTGATCTTGGTGGCCAGCATGCCATTGGCCGCGTACTTGGTCAGCTCGGCAGAGCGAACATCCATGAAAATCAGTTTGTCGTGGTTCCGGCTGTAAGGCGCATAGCACTCGCGCATTTTGCGACGGACGTGTTCAGAATCGGTACCCACCACAATTCGCGCGCCTTTGGTGAAATCCTCCAAGGCTGCGCCTTCCTTGAGGAATTCAGGATTGGAGCAGACGTCGAACTGCAGATCGACACCACGAGACGCCAAGGTACGCTGGATCGTGTCCTTGACCTTGTCAGCAGTGCCCACAGGCACGGTCGACTTGTCGACAACTATCTTGGGCTCAGTCATGTACTGACCAATGGTCTTGGCTACGGCCAGCACGTACTTGAGGTCCGCAGAGCCATCTTCATCCGGCGGGGTGCCTACCGCAATAAACTGAATCTCACCAAATGACACGCCCGAGCTGGCATCCGTGGTGAAATCCAGACGACCTTCTTGCTGGTTACGACGAACCATCTCGTCGAGGCCTGGCTCATAGATTGGAATGATGCCCTGCTTCAAATTATCGATCTTGCGTTGATCGACATCGACGCACACCACATGATGGCCGACGTCCGCCAGGCACGTGCCAGTGACCAACCCTACATAGCCCGAACCGAAAACTGTAATCTTCATCTATTCACACCTTCAAATTTTGTAGTACGAGCGGTACCAATCGACAAACTTTGCAGCCCCTTCCTGTACAGGCACATTCGGTTTGTACCCGACGGCATCGAACAACCCCTGGGTATCTGCCCACGTCTGCTCCACGTCGCCGGGCTGCATGGGCAGGTAGTTGCAGGTTGCTTTGATGCCTGTTGCGGCTTCAACAGCGCGGATGAAGTCCATCAAGCTGACCGGGCTACCGTGACCGATGTTGAACACCGTGCAGGCGCCAAGGTCAGGTTTCTGCAGCAACCGGAGAATGCCGGAAATGATGTCGTCAATGTAGGTAAAGTCGCGCGAAAGTAGCCCATGGTTATACACATCAATGGGCTTGCCTTCGAGAATCGCCTTGGTGAACTTGAACATGGCCATATCGGGACGCCCCCACGGGCCATAGACCGTAAAGAACCTCAAGCCAATAGTCTGAATTCCGTACAGATGAGAGTAGGTATGGGCCATCAGCTCATTGGACTTCTTGGTCGCCGCGTACAGGCTGATCGGGCAGTCCACCGATTGTCGGGTCGAGAATGGAACATCCTTGCTCAGCCCGTATACAGAACTCGAAGATGCGTAGTACAAGCGCTTGACGTTGTGATTACGGCAACCTTCCAGGATATTCAGAAAACCAACGACATTACTCTGCACGTAGGCCATCGGATTATCGAGTGAGTAGCGCACGCCCGCCTGGGCCGCCAGGTTCACCACACAGTCGAATTGGTAAGTGGAAAAAACCCGGTCGATTGCTTCGCCGTCGACAAGATCCGCACGGATGAACGTGAAGTTATCAATACCCTCAAGATCCCTGAGCCGCGCTTCCTTGAGACTGACGTCATAATAATCATTGAGGTTATCGATACCCACCAACTGCTCGGCGGTAGCAGACAAGGCCTTGATCAGCGCATGTCCGATAAATCCGGCAGCGCCGGTAATCAAAATTTTCATGTACGCCTACCGTGCGAATTTGTATAGCAAATGTTTAAGAAATGCAGGAGACCGACGGACGATCGAACGCAACATCGTGTTGACGACAAACGCGCCGCCGCTAATAAAGCCGATATCCTTCTGGAACCGGATGATGGCGAGCTCATGCTTGAGATAGTCCTTGCCACGCCGCTGCATCAGCTCACTGCCAGCCCGCATCTTCAAAAGAATGTCCGGCAGGTTCTCAATCCTGTACCCCTTTTGCAACATCAACGACCACAACGCATAGTCCTGAGCCTTCCTGAAGCTCGGGTAGCCTCCCACCGCCAGCACAGCAGGCTTGCGGAACATGACAGTCGGGTGGCTGAGCGGACTGCGGCGTTTGGCAAAAGCACACAGGGCGTCATGGTCCAGTGGCAACCTGCGCGGCCCCAATGAATGGGCCATGGTCACATCGTACTCTTCGACCATCGCGCCCAAAACCGCCACTTCGGGGTGATCTCGCAGATGCTTCAACTGCCGCTCGAATCGCTCAGGCAGGCATACATCATCGGTATCCATGCGCGCGACAAGGTCATGGCTGCAATGCTTCAGCCCTTCATTGAGCGCGTTGGCCAGTCCCACGTTTACTGGCAGCGCCACCGATACGATCGGCAGCTTCGGCCGAAATTGTTCGATGACCGCCTTCAGCGAGTCCGCTATCGGCCCATCCTCGACGAGCACTACTTCCTGCGCGGCACAGGTCTGTGTCGTCAAGCTCTCCAGGCATGCAGCCAGAAAGTCGGGGTTCTCCGATGCGTACACCGAGATAAGTACGGAAAAGTCAGCAGTCACAGCTATGTTCCCTTTGCAAAATTCTCACTACTGACGCGCCAGCCAAGCCTGGAACATCAGCACGTTCCAGAGAATTGCCGCATGATTCCGTTTGCCACCCACGTGCTCTTGCCAGAGCGCCTGCACGGCATCCACATTGAAATGACCTTCGCTACGCAGCTTCCGGGCATCGAGCAAGGCCTCTGCCCATTCTCGCAACGGGCCGATCAGCCAGTCCCTCAACGGCACGCCAAAGCCCATCTTGGGGCGGTCGATCAACGCGCGATCGACATGCTTATAGAGCACCTGCTTGAGCGCCCACTTGGTCTCCCCTTCCCGGAACTTGTACTCGAGCGGCAATGACCAGGCGAACTCCACCACCGAGTGATCCAGGAACGGCGCTCGACCTTCCAGCGAAACGGCCATTGCCGCCCGATCAAGCTTGGTCAGGATGTCGCCCGGCAAGTATTCCTTCAGGTCCCAGGCCATCATCTGCTGTACGTCACACAAACCGTGATTGGCCTGCCGCGAAGGACGGGAATCGATAACCGGCTTCAGCAGCAGATTGTTGGCCTGTGCATGGTTCGAGACGATGTTGTTGTAGACGTCATGAGGCCCCCGGGCGGCAAATACCCCGGCCAACTTATGGACCTTGTCGCCGATGCTGCCCAGCCCCTTGCTACCCGGCAACCATCTGCCAAGCGAGTCCCAGCCTCCTGGCTCTACAGTTGTCAGCAGCCGCCCTATGCCCGCCCTGAGCCCTGCAGGAATCGGTTTCATGTAACGCCACAGTTTGCCCGCCACCAAGTAACGGTTGTAGCCGCAGAACAACTCGTCACCACCGTCGCCGGAAAGCGAAACAGTCACCTGCTTCTTTGCCAGTTGGGAGACCAGGAAGGTCGGTATCTGCGAAGGGTCGGCGAAGGGTTCGTCCCAGATATCGGGAAGCATCGGGACCACATCCAGCGCCTGCTTGGCACTGACATACAGTTCCTCGTGCTCCGTACCGATATGCTGGGCCACTTCCTTGGCATACGGCGCCTCGTTGAAGCGCGGATCGTCGAAGCCAATCGAAAAGGTCTTGATCTTTTCCGAAGACTGGGCCTGCATCAGCGCCACGATGAGTGACGAGTCGACACCACCGGACAAGAATGCACCCAGTGGCACATCGGAAAGCATCTGCCTGCCAATGGTCGTCTTCAACTTGCTCTCGAGCGCGGTTACGGCTTCATCCGCAGATCCCTGGAACGGTGCGTTCACGCCATTGCGAATGACCTCATCAACGCTCCAGTACGCGCGCGTTACTGGTTGGGGATCATGCCGGGATACCTGCAGATACTCACCTGGCATCAGTTTGCTGACGCGGGCGTAAATCGATAACGGCGCAGGGACATAACCGTATTGGAGGAAAAGCGAAAGCGCCTGCGGGTCCACCGGCGATTCGAATCCAGGCGCAGCTTTCAACGCCCTGAGTTCCGAACCGAACAGAAACGCCTCGCCCACCCAGCCGTAGTAAAGCGGCTTCTCGCCCAGCCGGTCACGCATCAGCGTCAATTGCGCTTGTTCCCGATCCCACAACGCAATTGCAAACATGCCATGTAACTGGGAAAGCGTCGCTTCAATGCCATAGAACTCGAAGCAGGCGAGCAACGTCTCGGTATCTGAATGCCCGACCCACTGAAAGACATGCTGCTCACGGGCAAGCTTGTCTCGCAGGTCTACGTGGTTATAGATCTCGCCATTGAAGGCGATCACGTAGCGGCCACTGACGGAGCGCATGGGCTGAGCGCCATGGCTGGATACATCCATGATCGAGAGCCGCCGATGGGAAAGACCGATACCTGAAGCAGCATCAGACCACACACCACTGGAATCAGGCCCGCGATGTTCGATCGCGAGCCCCATGTTTTCCAGAATCAGGTCGGCATCAGTGCCCAGCGTCGAACGAGATAGGAGCCCAGCGAAACCGCACATCTCAATTGCCCTCAATCGACGCGTAACGAGAAAGCATATTCATTCTCCAATCTTTCCCCAAGCGCCACGAATGGCGTCTTTTATCCCTGTAATCGCGAAGCTCAACCGTTTCATTTTCCTGTCGAAGCACAACGGAATGAGGCACAATTTCGCTAGCATGATGACGCTGTATTTTAACTTCCATTTACCCGGAACAAAGGACTTCCCTAGCAGGTAGATGAAATTGCGGAACTGGTAATAATGGCGGATCGGCGATGGCATGCCAATGCTTTGGCCAAGGATTTTTTTATGGCCATCACCGAGCATGTGAGATATTTCAAGGGTTGTATCGATAAAGATACGATACCCCCGCTCGCGGCTACGCCAGCACCACTCCCAGTCGACAAAATCGATGAACAGATCCTCGTTCTTCTGGCCGACTGCATCAATGGCATCAAAGCGCATGAGAAACCCGGAACTCAGCGTGTATTCGACTTCGATCACATCGCCAGAGCGGGTAAGCCCGTCATACACCTCATCACTGTCCTTGCGCACCGCGAGCGGGCCAATACCGCCAACCTTGATCCCTTTATCTGTCAACTCCCTGAAGCGGCGCATCAGGTTGCTTACATAATCTGGAGGGAGCTTAGAGTCCTGATCCATCTCGATGACAAATTCACTTCTCCGGGCCCTGGCCTCTTGCAGGCCGATATTTTGCGCTGCAGCAATACCTAGGTTTCGCGACAATTGCTTAACTACAATAGTTGGATACATGGCAGCCAATGCAAAAACCTCACGCTGCCGCACAACATCATCGGAGTTATCAGTCAATATAATGCACTGAGCCTGATTCAAATAGGACTTGAGGTTTTCCTCCAGCTCCCCTACACGAGGATTGTATGTCGTCACTAGAATCGAAACGTTAGCACTCGTAAAATCAGCCCCCATTACACCACCACCCGAACATTGCCCTTAGACGCGAACCGAAGAATAACACCAAAAATATTAACAACAAAAAACAATATAAATATATCTAACACATACGCCAAACCAACTGTTGGTTCAAGCAACATTGCAATTGAGCGAACCCACAATGCAGCACTTAAGGCAGCATAATAAGGACCCTGCTTACCCCCCAAACGCCCAAGCGCCGACACCGAAGCAAAAAACCAGCCCATCAGTGCCGCAAACAGAAGCCCTGGCGCGAACCCAAAATACTTATATGAAAAAAGATCAAAGTGACTGGTCGGACCGCCCGCAATGGCATTATCCGGATACCAGTACAGCAAGGCCTGCCGCCCTACAGCATAGTCATTAATAGGATACCCAAGAATCTCGCTCATCTTTGTGACGCTTACCAACGGCGCAACAAATTGAACAAGCGCACTGTCAGTCTCGAGCTTCTCAATCACGCCGTTGGGCAGAGATAAATAGTACTTATCAGCATTCGCAAGCACCCTTAACGCAAGGCGCTCATAAAGTATTGGCGCATCCTGCATATAGACCCCGGATGCCTCAGTATCCACACCCGCACCCTCAAGATTCTTACTCAAAATCCACACTGCAAAGAAAAGAACAACAGAAAACAAGAGACCCACTTTTAGAACATTCAGACGCAACCGATAACCCTGGACCGCCATCGCAAATATTGAAGCATAGATCCCTTCCAGGATCGCAAACTTAGCACCATTCAAAAGCGAACTTAGCAGAAGCAAAAAAATATAACCAATACCGAACAAGATGGTTAAATAGTTTCGCCTACCGTGCCGCCAACGCTCCACACAAATAACCGCAATATAAGCCACTAGAAATAGCCTAAAAGCGTCCGCCACCCTCACAAACGCGCCCAGACCTCTATTCTGCTCAAATCGATTAGTTTCAGCACTCGCTCCGAAACCGGTATTCACGATCAAGAAAAGCGCCAGACAGACATAAAGCAGTAGAATTATCCAGAACTCCCCCCTGCCTCTACCGTGCGGCACTAGCAAAGTAACTACCAGTTTGTACATCCATTTTCCGTAGCGCTTGCTGACCCGCAGAAAAAACAAAAAAAACAACGCGTAAGACAGCAGCAAGGCCACATAATAGAGAGAAACGAACCCCCCTATGAAAAGCGCCAGAACGATGCCATAAGCCGTGCCAAACGTAAACGTCCAATAAAAATGGAGTGGATCAAGATACCCCAAAAACACAAACCGGCGAACAGAAAGGTATAGAAAGCCCGTTGATAAAAAAATACAGACCAGCAAAAGTGGAATATTTGAAAAGGCAAATTCAAAAAAATCCAGATCGCTCATTTTCTAGCCACTACATGCTGCACAGCAACAATCGGCATCTTAATTAAGCTTAAGACAATCTCATCAAGATCACACTCGCGAACCAAGTCGACAAAAAAGCCAAACCTTGCATGTTTAAGCGCATTCAAAGAGTAATAGGCTGCTGCATTGGCGATCGCTTCGCGACGAATGTGATCTGGCGCCAGCGCTACAAGAGCCCCCCTTACCATCCTCAGCTGCATGGACAAGTTCTTTGATGTATTGGTGCCGTGCTGGCGATAGCGCACACAGTCAATCAGCGGATTGAATCCAAAATCGCGCCCGGCTTCATCATACACGCTCAAGAGTTTTACAAAAGTCGGATAGTCATCAAGCCGCAATGCAGGATCCCAGCCGCCGATACGCCTAAGCGCTTCAACTCTGAAAATAGTAGATTGCAGTAAAATAGGTGAAGGATAATGTGTATACATTTCACGCTCACGCCTGGAGCGCTCCAACGCGAAAAATCTATCATGCCGAGCATTGTAAATTGGGCCCAAAGCCCCATCAGCATTAAAGTAATGGCCGCCACCAATGACAAACCCCAACTCAGGCTTCGCCTTGATTTCAGCAAATACTTTGGCAACACCCTCAGGAATCAGAATATCATCAGACGCTACAAACCAACAAAATTCCGTATCAATCCGCTTCATGGACTCATTAAGCGACGACACCAAACCACCGTTAGCTTTTTCTACTATGGTGACTTTTTCGCCAAGACCAGACTGCTCCACATATGCCCTGACCAACTCCATGGACCTGTCTTTGGAACCATCATCTACAATAAGAACTTTCAGGCCAGGCACCGCAATTGCCAGCGCCGCCTTCAAAGAGTCGACAATATAGTCTGCATGATTATACGACGGAATCACTACTGTCAGCATTTTGCAAGCTCCTGCAACGCACCAGTTTGAATCAAACAATCTATTAAGCGGTCTCGGCTGCATGCCTCATAGACTGCAAACTTCTACGAACCACTACCCACACGAGGACCCAGTAGACGGCATAGTTTATCGCATAGGCCATGACAACACCTTCCAGCCCTACAGCCCTGATCAGAACAACTGCCAACACATAAAACAGAAACGACCCAATAATTTCTGTAAAAATAAAGGCCTTGAACATCGCCTTCCCCAACATGACATAGGCAATGATCCAACTGCCAATCTTGAGTGCATCACCAACCAACTGCCAAGCAAACAAGTCAGTGACAGGTGCAAAATCAGCACTAAATAAAAACAGTACAATGGGCTCTCTCAGCACATAGATCGACACGGCTGCCAGTGCTGTCAAAGGCAAGATGACTCGGTATCCAAAGCCGATTTCCGCCATCAGTTCTCGATACGTCTTGAGTTCTGATAGCCGTGGCAAAAAGTAGATCGACAACGTCGTGGTCGCCATCATCAGATAGGCAGAACTCAAGCGCCACATGGCCTCCCAATACCCCGCCGCAGTCCAACCCAATGTCTGGCCAATCTCACTTCGAATCAACATTTGGGTGACCGGAAGACAGGCCGCTGAAACAATTGCCATCACAGCATATTTCAACAGATTCTTAACGACCTCTTTATCCAGCCGACCAAAGAGACTGGAGAAATTGAAAAACTTCAAACGACAACAGACGGCCAAGGTAGAAAAAAAAGCGACAGACTGATAGGTAGCCAAAGCTATCAGCGCCCCCTTAAGCCCATAAAGATGAACCAAAACAGCAGTAATCAGAACAGAAAGAAAGCTACCAACAATGTTGCAGACCACATACCGGGCAATTTCTTTCAAACCATTCAACACGGCCAGGAGGAACGTATTTAAAATAAGAAATACTAAACCCGCTGCAAACCAGGCAAACACATCAGCGAGGCTACCATCATTCAAAAACTTCTCAGCCAATCTCTCACGAAAGAAAAACAATACACAAGCGATCACCAGGCTTACCCCAACGCTCAGGGTGCCAGCTGTACGCCACACCGCGACCCGCCTTGAGGCATCATCCACATATTCCGCCGTGTACTTCGTTACGCCCGTGTTAAAAGCGCCACCAATCAGCGTGGTGATTAACGCAACAACATTCTGAAATTGGCCGAATGCCGCGTACCCGGCCGGACCAACGTACAAAGCGAGTATTTTATTGATACCAAGCAGCGCCAGCATTTTTGTGACGACCGCAATACCGTTGAGCACGCTAGTTTTGATGAGATTCATCTGTACCGATCCGCAAAAGCACCTAACTTACAATCACCACACACCTCGAGCAGTGATGCCAGTTCATCGAGCAACGCCAAGATAGCCATAACCCTGCAGGCGTACCAAAATGCCATGCAGGGCCATGACTTCTGTTCGATGGACTAGAAGCTGTTACACGCGTCGATAACGTGCTCAATCGCTTCCTGAGTCATTGTCGGATCCATTGGCAGGCTGAGAACCTCCTCATGAATCTTTTCCGTGACGGGCAGGCTCAACCCGTTCAAGTGCTTGTAAGCCTGCTGCTTGTGAGGCGGGATCGGGTAGTGCACCAAGGTCTGCACTCCCTTCGATGCCAGGTGTGCCTGCAGAGCGTCGCGAACTGCCGTGCGCACAACATACAAGTGCCAGACATGCTCGCCGTCTTCGCCATGCGCTGGCAAAGCGATCTTCGAATTCTCGATACCTCTGGCGTAGCACTTGGCGATATTGCGGCGACGCGCAACTTCATCGTCAAGGTGCTTGAGCTTCACATCCAGCATGGCCGCCTGAATTTCATCAAGACGGCTGTTGACACCCACGTAGATGTTTTTGTACTTCTCGTGCGACCCATAATTACGCAGGGCACACAGCACTTCCGCCAACTCGGCGTCATTGGTCGTGATCGCGCCGCCATCACCCAGAGCGCCCAAGTTCTTGCCTGGATAGAAACTGAAGCCAGACGCATCGCCCCAGCCACCGACTTTTTTGCCCTGTGTTGCGGCGCCGTGCGCCTGCGCAGAATCCTCAAGCACGAGCAGGCCAAATTCGTCAGCTATTGCCCGGATCGCTGGCATGGGCGCAATACGGCCGTACAGGTGTACAGGCAGAATCACCTTGGTACGCGAATTGACGGCTGCGCGTACCGCTTCGGGCTCAATGTTGAAGGTCGCCGGATCGGGCTCGACAAGCACCGGAGTCAGGCCACTTTCAGTAATGGCAAGTACACTGGCGATATAGGTATTGCCTGGAACGATGACTTCATCGCCATCTTTCAACCGTCCAAGCAGCTTCCATGCCTTGAGCGTCAGGGTCAGCGCATCGAGGCCATTCGCGACCCCAATGCAAAACTTGACGTCGCAGTAGTTGGCAAAATGGGTCTCGAAGCGCCTCAATGCACCACCATTGATATACCAGCCTGAATCAATAACATCAGCGCAGGCTTTCAGCAACTCTTCTCGGTATTGATGATTGACAGCTTTCAGGCTCAAAAAATCAACCACGCTCCAACTCCCTGATTACTTTGGCAGGATTACCGACCACGACAGCGTAGTCAGGCACATCTTTTGTAACAACAGCACCAGCGCCAACCATCGCGTGCTTGCCGATTGTAATCCCCGGCAGCAGCGTTGCATTTGCGCCTATACTGCAGCCTTCTTTGAGCAGCGTTTTTGCATACGTGTCGGGATACTGCCTGGAGCGAGGCTCCTTGTCATTGGTGAACGTAGCATTCGGACCAATGAATACATTGTCACCAACACTGACACCGTCCCACAGGTAGACACCACACTTGACGGTTACATTATCACCAACGACGACACCACCTTCAATGAAGGTATGTGCACAGACATTACAATTCCTGCCGATTCGAGCACCCTGCAATACCACGGCGTACTGCCAGATTCGCGTACCCTCACCAATATCATCTGTTTGAACATCAGACAACTTGTGAATACTGGCCATTGCCAATCAGCCTCTTGAAATCCCGATAATCACGAATATAGTCGCGCTCGTCATATACTTCACTTGCCACGACCACTAATACACAATCTTCACTAAAATCATGCATCTCGCGCCAGACCATATTACGAACAAAGATGGCTTTATTTGGCCGATCAATAATATGCTCGACCCGTTCGCGACCGTCATCCAGCACCATCCGGCAACTTCCTGAAACACAGATGATCAACTGCTGCAAATCACGATGCGCATGGAAACCCCTGCTGACATCTTTCTGGGTGCCAAAAATGTAATAGATGCGCCTGATCGAGAATGGAATATTAAGATTTTTCTCAATACCAATCAAACTCCCACGGTCGTCGCTATGTGACTCCAACTCGACAATATCAACTTTTCCGGGGATCAGGTAATCCGTGTGCTCGGCCCTGGCGAAGGAAGGCGCCATCTTGTCCTTCGCACTCACTACAGGAGTAAGCGTCGTCGGCCAATCAATTGCCAGGTCTGGGTCATCCCAGGCCAGACTCCGCTCGTGCACCTTGGAATAGGTATCAGTCGTGCGGTACTGGAATACAGTGTCATCCTCAAGCGCCATGAAACCATGGGCGAAGCCTTCGGGAATCCAAAGCATCTTCCGGTTCGCTGCGGACAACGTTACGCCAACCCATTGCCCGAACGTCGGCGAACCTTTGCGAATATCGACTGCGACATCATAAGCGGCGCCTTGACTCACATTGACAAGCTTGCCCTGCGAACAAGGCGACAGCTGGTAATGTAACCCTCGGACAACACCCTTCTTCGACATCGAGCAGTTTTCTTGGATAAACGGGCGCGGCACCGGCAAATCACACGCCCTCAACAGCGCGTGAAACTTCGGCTCGCTGTAAAACTCGTAAAACCAGCCACGCTCATCCTCGAAGATTGTTGGTTCGATAATGACAACTTCAGCAATATCTGTCTTTGTAAGCTTCACCCAGCCAACCTCATATAAATGTAGACAGATTCATCCCTGTCATACAAAACTCCTCAACTACACTTACAACATTTTCCATCACTGCAAAAAACTAAAAAAACCATCAAGCAAAATGCTTACCGACACATCACTCGCCTCTAGACACGGCCAGCACCTGAGAGGACGGCCCCATGCACCGGCACCGTCACCGGCACCGACCACGCAGATCAAACAACTCATTCTGCCAGCGAACCACTGTTGAGACCACAGCATTCTGCCATGGACTCACGCCTATCTCTTGGCTTGCACGCAATCCGACCGCTGCCTCACTGCCTCGCCAGCACGACACACTGCCGCCGACGACGATATCGCTCGAATAATCAAAGCCTTACACCGCTTGACTGGATTTCTGCAAAAAACGACCGGCCGTCTTGTTGATGACCCTCGAACACCTTCGTGTCAACGCGAAAGCCGGGACAACGACCTTCAGCCTCTTGGCGCTGTCGAGAACGCACGAACGGATTATCGCACCGACGAGGCGCCACCTGGGAAACAGGGCGCAACGGCCCCGCCGAATCGAGATGTGGATGTAGACCGCCACAATTATAGGCCGCTCAACTACGCCGCCCTATAAGGGTTTTCTGCTCATATCAAAACCAACACAGCAACAAAATAGCATCATTCTTTACCAGCCCGGACCTGCACTTCCGGCAACAAAACGTTGACCTTACGCGCGTGGTCTTCGGGCAAAACAGACGCCACTACATCGCCTACTTCCAGAGTGCGTATCCGCCGTAGATGATTTTTGAACGCCACCCGTGTCAGCGCAATCAACACACCAAGCAAAAGCCCCCCAATAAATGCCAGCATGACAATTAACGCCTTGCGCGGCTTTATCGGCTTGCTGGCTGCTACAGCGCGCTGATCAATACTAACCAGCTGCAAGCCTTGCAACTGCGTATCAATGGCTTTCAGGCGCTCACGTTCAATCCGCAGTGCTTCGACACCTTCCAGAAAATCCTGATCGTTGGCCCGAGCCTTGATAGCCTCGACATTTCGGTTATTGGAAAGCAACAGGAGCTCTTTGCGAATCTGACCGATTCTTGGCTCGACAAAGTCATCAGAGGAGCGTTTGCGCAAGGCACTGCGCTCGGCCTCAAGCACTTCGGTACCCATGAAATAAAGCGGTACCGGACGACCATTCACTTCGGTGCGAATAATGCTGCCATTCGCCGTAACCTCATCGGCCATCTGCGAGGGTGTGGATGGCCTTTTCAAGCCCAGACTACGAGCGATACCGATAGCTTCGTCCAGTTCAGCCAAGCGCGATTCACGCTGCATCTTGAGCTGTACACGCAAAGCTTTAAGCTCGTCATTAAGCTGCGCACGCTTGATGGCATCATCTTCTTCCAGGCGAGCGATACGCCCTTCATTACCATTGCGGTATTCAGTAACTGCCGAACCTAGCTTGGCATTTACCTCAGCCAGGCGGTTAGCCAAAATTACCTGCATATCCTTTGATAGCTGAATTCGCTCTCGCTCTACAGCGTAATCCACGAAGGCATTCAGGACAGCCGGGCCATCAATATCTTTCCCGTAACGCATTTTCAAACCGATAAAGTTGCTTAACAAATCGGTCTTCTTCGGGTCAGCCTGGACGACGCTAAGCGCGCTGCTATTAAAGTCTTGAAAGGCTTGCTCAATGGTCTGCCCGTCATCCCTGAAGGCCTCTACAAGGTCTGGCCTGGAACGAAAGTACTCCAGCCGTGCGCTGTAGGAGTCCAACCTTGCACCCACACGCTTCAGCGCTTCGTCAGGCGGAAGACTGTAGATCTTCGAGCGATTCAGTGCATCCAATTGATTAAGCTCAACAGGGCGCAATGTGGCAGATGCTTCATATTCAGGAGGGATGATGTAGGCAAGCGCGAGACCGATGATCGCAAAAAGCACACCCATGCCCGCAACGAATACACGACGACGCCAGACACTTCGGAAAAGGTCAAAGAGCTCTATTTCACTAGAACCGGCCCTGTAGGAGCCGCGAGATTCGATGTTCACTGATTTTGCCTGCATTCTATCGGGGATGCCATCCAAGACAGGCAGGGGTAGAAGGGGCGCTTCGTGCACCTCATACAGCCATCCATGTCATTGGCGGGAAGGAGGCGCATTGTTGCACCTTCCCAACCCGACAACAACGCTTGACAACAACCTTCAGCAGGCAAATTGCCTTAATTGCAGCTCCTTCGATTCAACCACCGGTCACGGCCGAGGGCTACGAGCACCCCCAGCGCCAGACCAGCGAGGACTGAGAACGCCATGATGATTGCCTTGCGCGGCTTGATTGGTTTATCGGGCTGAGTGACTGCCCCGTCCTGCTGATACATTGCGACCAGCGACGGATCTATCTTCAGATTGCGCATGAAGTTCAGCCTTTCCTGCTTTTCGCGCAGGCCAGGGATGTAGGGATCATCCGAAGAGCGAGACTCAAGGTTGGCGATCTCCGCCTCCAGCGCCTTCGTACCTCGCATGTACGTGAGCGCCCCTCCCATTCCCGCCGAAACCTCACTGGACAAGGTATTCGATATGATAGGCGGCTTTTCCAAACCGATCGACTTGGCAACACGCAATGCCTCATTGAGCTGAGCAATCTGATCTGCACGCTGATTGGACGCGCTGGCTCGGGAAGCCCGAATCTGTTGCTCCAGGTTATCCGCCATGATTGAAATGTCGCTGCGAGTGCCGCTAAGCAACTCATCTTTCGCACGGGCCGCAGCCATTTCAGCGTAGCTAGACACCCAATTGGCAGCGAGGTGCGGATCCTCCAGGCCAGCAGTAATAACAAAGCGATCAGGCATATCACGTGCCGCCTGAGCCACCGTCAGCATGCCATTGAACTGGGCGTACAACGCATCACGAGAACCCTTGCGCTCCTCCTCGCTCAGCATAGGAAGAAAGGCACTGCGAAAGAATTTCTCATGCACCGCTTCAGACTGCAGCGCTCTCAAGTAAATGCTGTAGACATCCTTGGCAGTAAGTGGCGCGAGCCCGGTGCCTTCGCCGCGACCAAAGTTGAGCTGGGCAACATCATTTTGCGTCGGGGGCCGAAGGTAGAGTTTTGCCTCGTAGACCGGTGATGCAAGCATCACGTATACCAACGCGAGGCCAATCACCAATGCCGCAACTAGCACCACGCAAATCTTTTGCCTCCAGACCCCCTGCACAAGCTCAACCAAATCAATCTCATCGTCACCACTCAGGCGCTCGCGTTCATTGCGCATTTAGTCTTTTTTTCCTTGGGTCCGTCTGATCGCTTCTACACAGGGGGTTACCACCCAGCCTTAACCCCCCTCCGAACCAAGCGTAGCGGCAATTTGCCAATCCGCTTGCCAGCTTTACTCACATAGCATTGAGCGCAAGTAGAGAGACAGACAGCACAGAAGTTCCCGCCACTATCAGCCTGACGAGTCGTTTTCCGCCCGATGGTCAGTCCGCAATCATTACGCTCACGTCATTTCCTGCCTGTGCAGCGGCTTGCCTCAATACACGAGCAAGCGTTTTCCGTGCACTCCCTTCCCCATGCACCAACACGATCTTTCGCGCATTACAAGTTAACGCGAATCTCACCAACCCCGCCTGATCGGCATGGCCGGAATAACCACCCAGCGTCATCACTTTCGCCCGAATTTCATATGTATTCCCATCGAGGTCAATCTGCGTAAAACCCTCCGCACCCTCACAGGCCTGGATCACCGCGCCCGGCGTACCCCTGGCCTGGTAGCCGACAAACACCACCTCATGCCGCGGGTCCGGGAGCATGGCCTTGAGATAGCCGACAATCCGCCCGCCGGAGCACATACCATTTCCAGCAATCACAATCGCCGGCCGCCCCGTACTCTTCAGGTAATTCACCACCTTCAGGTGGCGGCTGTGCGTATCGACGCACACCAGTTGACCAAAGCTCAGCGGGTCTCGCCCCTGACTTAACCGAGCCTTGGCCTCATCATTCCAGTAGTCATGCAACTGCCGATAGACACCCGTAATACGCTGAGCTAGCGGCGAGTCGAGGATGATAGGTAGCTGCGACCAGGCAAAGGCGTCATCACCCCGCGCCACGGCAGGGTCACCCAGCAATGACTTGCGATGGAGGATGTCTTCAAGTTCGAACAGCAGCTCCTGGGTGCGACCCAGACTGAACGCGGGGATCAGGATGGTCCCACGATCCTGCAGAGCACGGTCGATAACCTGCTCCAACTGCTGCCGACGATCACCTCGATCCGCATGAAGACGATCACCATAGGTGCTTTCCAGTACCAGTACATCAGCCCGCTCTGGTGGTTGTACCGGTCGCAGCAGCGGATTGCATTCATGACCAAGATCGCCTGAAAAGACAATGCGCTGACTGCCACCCGCCACTTCCACATCACACTCCACGTAAGCGGAGCCCAGCAAGTGCCCGGCGCGCTGCAAGCGGATCATGCATTTCGGCTCAAGCTGATCGGCCACTGGATGCCACTGCCCATAGGGAACCGGCATTACCAAACTGCCGACGAACTCGAGATATCGCGCAACCTGGGCAGGCTCACTACTGATGGTCAGTTTATAAGCATCTTCCAGTACCAGCGGTAGCAGCTTTGCCGAAGGCTCACTGCAAATGATGGGGCCGCGGTAACCCGCAGCGAGCAGTGCCGGGATGCGCCCGACATGATCGAGATGCACATGCGTGATTACTAGCGCCCGTATGCCCTGGACCTCAAAACCGCAAGGCAGCAGACCCGAACCCGCGTCGGCACCTTGCTCCAGGCCGCAATCAATCAGCAGGCTGGCAGTAGAATCCAGATGCAGCTGGTGACAGGACCCGGTTACGCTGCGGGTTCCGCCGTGATGAGTAATGCTGGGAAATTGCATATTGCCCCACGCTCGCCTGGCCTAATGAATGGATGCCATTACTCCATTTCACCGACCGCCTGCATAGGGGACGCCTTCCTACAAAGCTGTAGGCGCCTTCATTAATTGCCGTTAAGCACCGCCTGGCGTGCCGATGCGCGAATCTTGCGCTTGCTACGCTGTACACCGTAAGCGCCGAGTAGCGGACCAACAGCCAACCCCACCACCAAGGCCGCCAACACAGGCACTGCCACCGGCAAGGCTGGAGCCGACCAGCCGAAGAGCACCAGCGACACAGCCTGCTGGTTCTCCAGCACGAAGAACAGCACCACCGCCGCCAACAGCAGCACGAACAACGCCGCCAAGGCGCGCTTCAAATTACGCATCAGTCTGCTCCTTCTTGACTCAAGGGTGCTCGTGCTCTTCTTCGTTGACCCGATCGCGCAGCTCTTTACCGGGCTTGAAATGCGGCACGAATTTCCCTTCGAGCTCCACCGACTGGCCGGTCTTGGGATTGCGACCTACCCGCGGCGCGCGATAGTGCAAGGAAAAACTGCCGAAACCGCGGATCTCGATGCGATCTCCGGTGGCCAGGCACTGGGACATCTGTTCAAGCATGGTCTTGATGGCCAACTCCACGTCCTTCGACGAGAGCAGCCCTTGATGGGTGACAATACGTTCGATCAGCTCCGACTTCGTCATATTTTTCCCTTCGTTATCAAGCAGCTAGATCATTGCTTAATCAGGTTGTAGCACGCTCGGAAGGATTTGAACAGGGTGGTTCTTGACTTAATAAAAAAATTCAAGAAGGGATTGTAAAGAAATAAGAGCCGGAAGCCGGCCCCAAGGCATGGCACCGCCTTTTATCGCAGGTGCCCGCCATGTCACAAACCCGCAAGCCAGTTGGCGTATACATAAAAATCGCCACCGCGACGCACCTAAGGCTTGTAGGATTTGTCATAATCGCGAGTAGGACGCATCTGCTTTGATCTGACCTAAAGCAGATTGCAAATTGCTTAATTACCTTGCTCGTTGAGTCGTACTCACAAGGACTGTTTATGCGAACAATCCCCCTTTCGCTCGCCCTGGCGACTCTGGTAACCGCCACTGGCACCTTTGCTCAATCCGTCCGCCAATCCTGGGACAATGAACCGTCCGAGTTTCTAGGCGTTCCTTTTCAGGGCGATTTCAAAGCCCAGGTCCCTGAATGCCCCGACAGCAACGGCAGCTCACGCCAGCCAACACTGTGCCGCACCAGCACCGCGGACCCTGACCGCTATGAGATTCATGGGCTGCCATACCTTCCGATCAGTTCGGGGTATCAGCTTTTCGCAGCCCTGAAAGATGGCGCAATCAGCCAACTGATGTTGACCGGTAACTCCAACAGCCTCGAGCTGGTCGATGACTTCTTGACCGATACCCTCGGGCAACCTGGCTCAAGCTTGAGCCGTCGAATCCAGCTAAGCTCGGGCGCGTCTTATGAAATGAAGACCATCTCATGGGAAGGCAAACGAGTTGCAGTACATTTCCAGCGAAACGAAAGCGACCTGAGTCGCTACACCGTGACGTTCACTCCTTCGGCAGCGGACCTCAAAACACTGGGAATGAACTCAGCAGCCGGAACCCCACCGGGACAATCGTCCGTTCGCTGACCTGAGGTGAGAGCGGGCTTCGCGTACGCTCACAGCGGCTCGACGCCTGCCCCCTCCCACAGAAACTGTAAGACTCAACTGTAATCGCAGGCAAAAAAAAGGGTGGCCCGAAGGCCACCCTTTTTTTACCGATCAAACAGAACTCAGTTCTGCTTGGCCATTGCTTCGCGCAGCAGCGCAGCCATGGTGGTGTCGGCAGCCGCTTCCGGAGCGTTTTTCAGGCTCTGGATGGCTTCACGCTCTTCAGCGTCGTCTTTCGACTTGATCGACAGGCTGATGACGCGCGATTTGCGGTCAACGCTGATGATCTTGGCTTCGATCTCTTCGCCTTCCTTCAGGACGTTACGCGCGTCTTCAACGCGGTCACGGCTGATTTCGGAAGCTTTCAGAGTGGCTTCGATGTCGTCGGCCAGGGTGATGATGGCGCCTTTGGCGTCAACTTCTTTCACGATGCCCTTGACGATAGCGCCCTTGTCGTTGACAGCAACGAAGTTGGAGAACGGATCGTCTTCCAGCTGCTTGATGCCCAGGGAGATGCGCTCGCGCTCTGGGTCAACCGACAGGATGACGGTTTCCAGCTCGTCGCCCTTCTTGAAACGACGTACGGCTTCTTCGCCGGTTTCGTTCCAGGAGATGTCGGACAGGTGAACCAGGCCGTCGATGCCGCCGTCCAGACCAATGAAGATACCGAAGTCGGTGATCGACTTGATGGTACCGGTGATCTTGTCACCCTTGTTGAACTGGCCGGAGAAGTCTTCCCATGGGTTGGACTTGCACTGCTTGATGCCCAGGGAGATACGACGACGCTCTTCGTCGATGTCCAGAACCATGACTTCCACTTCGTCGCCAACCTGAACGACTTTCGACGGGTGGATGTTCTTGTTGGTCCAGTCCATTTCGGAAACGTGTACCAGACCTTCAACGCCTTCTTCCAGCTCAGCGAAGCAGCCGTAGTCGGTCAGGTTGGTAACGCGAGCCTGTACACGAGTACCTTCTGGGTAACGTGCAGTGATAGCTACCCACGGATCTTCGCCCATCTGCTTCAGACCCAGGGAAACGCGGTTGCGCTCACGGTCGAACTTCAGAACGCGTACGTCGACTTCGTCGCCAACGTTAACGATTTCCGATGGGTGCTTGATGCGCTTCCAAGCCATGTCGGTGATGTGCAGCAGGCCGTCGATACCGCCCAGGTCCACGAATGCGCCGTAGTCGGTGAGGTTCTTGACGATACCTTTGACTTGCTGGCCTTCCTGCAGGGTTTCCAGCAGGGCTTCGCGCTCGGCGGAGTTCTCGGCTTCCAGCACGCTGCGACGGGAAACGACAACGTTGTTGCGCTTCTGGTCCAGCTTGATGACCTTGAATTCCAGCTCTTTGCCTTCCAGGTGGGTGGTGTCGCGCACTGGGCGGACATCAACCAGGGAGCCCGGCAGGAACGCACGGATGCCGTTAACGTCGACAGTGAAGCCGCCCTTAACCTTACCGTTGATAACGCCCTTGACCACTTCTTCGGCGGCGAAAGCTGCTTCCAGAACAATCCAGCACTCGGCGCGCTTGGCTTTTTCACGGGACAGTTTGGTTTCGCCAAAGCCGTCTTCGACCGCGTCCAGCGCAACGTGAACTTCGTCACCGACCTTGATGGTCAGCTCGCCAGCTTCGTTGTAGAACTGCTCGAGCGGGATGACGCCCTCGGACTTCAGGCCAGCGTGTACGGTAACCCAGTCGCCGTCGATGTCGACAACGATACCGGAGATGATGGCACCCGGCTGAAGATTGAGGGTTTTCAGGCTTTCTTCAAAGAGTTCTGCAAAGCTTTCGCTCATTTTAATTCCTGTAGATTCGGGCGAAACAGACGCCCCTCGCCACATTCCAGACAATGTGGGTTTGTTTTAAGTAAAGGAAAGCCGGCAGGACGTTGACTGGTGCCCCTGCCTGCTCTCCTGGCTATCAGACCAAGTCGCGCTGGGCGAGCTCGCTCCTGATACGTTGCAGCACCTGCTCGATGGACAACTCGGTAGAGTCCAGCTGAATGGCATCAGCCGCTGGTTTCAGCGGGGCCACTGCACGCTGGGTGTCACGCTCATCACGCGCACGAATCTCATCTAGCAGACTCGACAGACTAACATCTTCACCCTTGCCCTTCAACTGCAGGTAGCGGCGACGGGCACGCTCCTCGGCACTGGCGGTGAGGAAGACCTTCAGCGGCGCGTCCGGGAACACCACGGTACCCATGTCGCGGCCGTCGGCAATCAGGCCTGGCGCTTCACGGAAGGCGCGCTGACGCTGCAGCAATGCTTCACGCACCGCCGGCAGCGAGGCCACCATCGACGCACCGGCGCCGACCGTCTCGGTACGAATGACGTTACTGACGTCCTCGCCCTCGAGGATGATTTGCTGAAGCTTACCCGGCTCGGCGGCGATGAACTGCACATCCAGATGGGCGGCCAGGGCCTTGAGCAGCTCTTCGTTGGTCAGATCGACCCCGTGGTTGCTGGCATTGAACGCCAGCAAACGGTAAAGCGCGCCGGAATCCAGCAGCTTCCAGCCCAGCTCGCGCGCGAGGATGCCGGCAACGGTACCCTTGCCCGAGCCGCTTGGGCCGTCGATGGTGATGACCGGTGCTTGCGAATTCACGACTTGCCCTCTTCGGCGACACGGATACCGACATCGGCGCACAGCTTGAGGAAGTTCGGGAACGAAGTGGCGACGTTGGCGCAGTCATGGATGCGGATCGGCGCGCTGGCACGCAGCGAAGCAACGCTGAAGGCCATGGCGATACGGTGGTCACCATGACCGTGCACTTCGCCACCGCCGATCTGGCCGCCCTCGATGATGATGCCATCCGGAGTCGGCTCGCACTTGATACCCAAGGTGATCAGGCCATCAGCCATCACCTGAATACGGTCGGATTCCTTGACCCGCAGCTCTTCGGCACCGCGCAGCACGGTACGCCCTTCGGCGCAGGCGGCCGCCACGAACAGGACCGGGAACTCGTCGATGGCCAGTGGCACCAGTTCTTCAGGGATGTCGATGCCCTTGAGCTTGGCGCCCCGCACACGCAAGTCAGCCACTGGCTCGCCGCCGACTTCACGCTGGTTTTCCAGGGTGATGTCGCCGCCCATCAGGCGCAGGATGTCGATGACGCCGGTACGGGTCGGGTTAATGCCGACGTGCTCGAGCACCAGCTCGGAGCCTTCGGCGATCGATGCAGCAACCAGGAAGAACGCAGCCGAGGAGATGTCCGCCGGCACTTCGATGCGGGTGGCGGTGAGCTTGCCACCAGACTGCAGCGAAGCGACCGGGCCGTTGCTTTCGACCGAGTAGCCGAAGCCACGCAGCATGCGCTCGGTGTGGTCACGGGTCGGCGCCGGCTCGGTGACGGTGGTCTTGCCTTCAGCGTACAGGCCCGCCAGCAGCAGGCAGGACTTGACCTGGGCACTGGCCATCGGCAGCGTGTAAGTCAGCGCTTTCAGCTTGCTACCACCGCGAATGGTCAGCGGCGGACGGCCGTCCGGGCCAGTCTCCACCACGACACCCATTTCGCGCAGCGGGTTGGCCACACGGTTCATCGGGCGCTTGGACAGCGAGGCGTCG
This sequence comes from Pseudomonas sp. URMO17WK12:I7, assembly GCF_003269045.1. Lineage (NCBI taxonomy): Bacteria > Pseudomonadati > Pseudomonadota > Gammaproteobacteria > Pseudomonadales > Pseudomonadaceae > Pseudomonas > Pseudomonas sp. URMO17WK12:I7. The sequence continues at coordinate 91,409 of NZ_QLTL01000009.1, forward strand.
CCGGTCATGGTGACATCGAACGGCTGGCCAGCCAGCAGGCCGGAGAGCAGGCGCATCGAAGTGCCAGAGTTGCCGACATACAGCGGGCCTGGTGGCGGCTTGAGGCCGTGCAGGCCGACGCCATGAATGGTCACGCGGCCGTGGTTCGGGCCCTCGATGACCACACCCATGTCACGGAATGCCTGCAGGGTCGCCAGGGCATCCTCGCCCTCGAGGAAACCTTCGACTTCGGTCGTGCCTTCGGCCAGCGAGCCGAGCATGATCGAGCGGTGGGAAATCGACTTGTCGCCCGGTACGCGGATTCGCCCGGTCAGGCGGCCACCCGGTTGGGCCAGGAAAATCAGATCGTTGGCGTTCATAGCGTCCACATAGGCCCGGCGGGCCAGGATTTTACTGAAATGCTCGCGGGCAACCCGTGCACGGGTGAAAACACCCAGCAGCTGGTGCCCGTCCCCAGCATCGACCGCGTCGCGCAAGGCGTCGAGGTCGCTGCGAAATGTGTCGAGGGTGCGCAGGACAGCCTCGCGGTTGGCGAGGAAGATGTCGTGCCACATGGTCGGGTCGCTACCGGCGATTCGCGTGAAATCGCGGAAACCTCCCGCAGCGTACCGGAAGATGTCGAGGTTTTCATTGCGTTTGGCCAACGAATCGACCAGACCGAAGGCCAGCAGGTGCGGCAGATGGCTGGTGGCGGCCAGCACTTCGTCATGGCGCTCCACCGGCATGTGCTCGACATCGGCATCCAGCGCGCGCCACAGGCGATCGACCAGGGCCAGGGCGGCCGGGTCGGTTTCCTCCAGTGGCGTGAGGATGACTTTGTGACGACGGAACAGGGTGGCATTGGCGGCCTCAACCCCACTCTGCTCGGAGCCGGCGATCGGGTGGCCGGGAACGAAGCGCGGCAGGCGTTCGCCGAAGACGGCACGCGCCTCACGCACGACATTGCCCTTGGCACTACCGACGTCGGTGATGATCGCGTCACCGAGGTCGAGCTGAGCCAGGCGGGCCAGGACCTTTTCCATAGCAAGGATAGGCACGGCGAGCTGAATGACATCGGCGCCGACACAAGCGGCGGCGAGGTCGGCTTCGCAGCGATCGACCACGCCCAGGTCCACTGCCAGCTTGCGCGACGGGGCATCGAGGTCGACACCGACCACTTCGCGGCACAGGCCGCTTTCACGCAACCCTTTGGCAAAGGAGCCGCCGATCAGGCCGAGACCGACCACGACCAGGCGATCGATGATTGGCGCGGGTTTGGTTTTTGCTGCATTTACCACTGTTGCGAACCCTGTTCTGAAATCTAGGCAGTCCGGGAGGCCCATTGGGGCTGCATTGCAGCCCATCGCGACACAAGGCCGCCCCTACAGGGCCAGTACAGTTTCGAGGCCTGCACAATACCTGTAGGAGCGGCCTTGTGTCGCGATGGGGCGCGATGCGGCCCCAACCCTCTCAAATCAAAGCACTGCCTTTGGATAGGAACCCAGCACCTTGAGCGCCACAGCCTCCTGGCTGATCTTCTCCAGCACCGCCTTGATCAGCGGGTCGCGGTGGTGGCCAACGAAGTCGATGAAGAACACGTAGGTCCACTTACCACTACGCGACGGGCGGGTTTCGATACGGGTCAGGTCGATACCGTTCTCGTGGAACGGCACCAGCAGCTCGTGCAACGCACCTGGCTTGTTGCTCATCGAAACAATGATCGAGGTCTTGTCGTCGCCGGTCGGCGGCACTTCCTGCTGACCGATCATCAGGAAGCGCGTGGAGTTGTCCGGGCGGTCTTCGATCTTTTCAGCCAGGCGGGTCAGGCCATACAGGTTGGCCGCCATGTCGCCAGCGATCGCCGCCGAGTTCCACTCGCCCTTGACCCGCTTGGCCGCCTCGGCATTGCTCGAAACAGCAACGCGTTCAACGTTCGGGTAGTGCGCGTCCAGCCACTTGCGGCACTGGGCCAGGGACTGGGCGTGGGAGTAGATGCGGGTGATGCTGTTGGTCTTTGTGCTCTCACCCACCAGCAAGTGATGGTGGATGCGCAGCTCGACTTCGCCACAGATCACCATGTCGTGCTCGAGGAAGCTGTCCAAGGTATGACTGACCGCACCCTCGGTGGAGTTTTCCACCGGCACCACGCCGAAATTGACGGCACCGGCCGCCACTTCACGGAACACTTCATCGATGGCCGCCATAGGGCGGCTGACCACGGCATGACCGAAGTGCTTCATGGCCGCAGCCTGGGTGAAGGTACCCTCAGGGCCGAGGTAGGCAACCTTGAGTGGCTCTTCCAGGGCCAGGCAGGACGACATGATTTCGCGGAACAGCCGCGCCATCTCTTCGTTGCCCAGCGGCCCCTTGTTGCGCTCCATCACGCGCTTGAGCACGGCGGCTTCACGCTCAGGGCGGTAGAACACCGGCTTTTCGCCCTCAGCCAGGGAGGCGGTCTTGACCCGCGCCACTTCTTCAGCGCAACGGGCGCGATCGCTGATCAGCTCGAGGATCTTCTCGTCGAGGCTGTCGATGCGTACGCGCAGGGCTTTGAGTTCCTGTTCGGACATCAGCCGTGCTCCTTCTCGAATTCAGCCATGTAAGCCACCAGGCTTTCTACCGCTTCCAGACCCAAGGCGTTGTAGATCGAGGCGCGCATGCCGCCGACCGAACGGTGGCCCTTGAGGTTGAGCAGGCCACGGGCGTCGGCGCCGGCCAGGAAGGCCTTGTCCAGGCGCTCGTCAGCCAGGCGGAATGGCACGTTCATCCACGAACGAGCGTTGTGGCTGATCGGGTTGGTGTAGAACGCGCTGGCGTCGATGAAGCCGTACAGGCGGTCTTTCTTGGCGCGGTTGCGCTGCTCCATGGCCTCGACACCACCCTGCTCCTTGAGCCACTCGAACACCAGGCCCGAGAGGTACCAGGAATAGGTGGCCGGGGTGTTGTACATCGAGCCGTTGTCAGCCGCGACCTTGTAGTCGAGCATGGTCGGGCAGCTGCTGCGCGCGCGGCCAAGCAGGTCTTCACGGACGATCACCACCACCAGGCCGCTCGGGCCGATGTTCTTCTGTGCGCCAGCGTAGATCATGCCGTACTGCGAAACGTCGATCGGGCGCGAGAGGATGTCGGAGGACATATCGACCACCAGCGGTACTTCGCCGGTCTCTGGAACCCAGTCGAACTGCAGGCCACCGATGGTCTCGTTGGACGCATAGTGCACGTAGGCCGCGTTCTTGGTCAGCTTCCACTCGTTCTGGCCAGGAATGGCCAGATAGTCGTAGGGCTTGGCGCTGGCGGCGACATTGACGGTGCCGAAGCGGCGCGCTTCCTCGATGGCCTTTTTCGACCAGATGCCAGTTTCGACGTAGTCGGCCGTGCTGTTTTCCGGCAGCAGGTTCAGCGGAATTTCGGCGAATTGCTGGCTGGCACCACCCTGCAGGAACAGGACCTTGTAGTTGGAGGGGACGGACAGCAGGTCACGCAGGTCCTGCTCGGCCTTTTCGGCGATGGCCACGTAGTCGTCGCTGCGATGGCTCATTTCCATCACCGACAAGCCCTTGCCGTTCCAGTCCAGCATCTCGGCCTGGGCACGCTGCAACACAGCGTCAGGAAGCGCGGCAGGGCCTGCGCAGAAGTTAAAGGCTCGTTTGCTCACATCCACTCTCGCTCTAATAGATCTAAACAGCTAGTTCTGCGGGAACCCTGTGGGAGCGGGCTTGCCCGCGAACACCGGCAAAGCCGGTGCCATGCACCGCGGTGCCTCATTCGCGGGCAAGCCCGCTCCCACAGGGCCAGGCATTGCCCGGCCTAATCAGTCAAACGGGGCGACCTTGGTCGCCCCGCTCGGGTTTCACGCTTGCTTATTCCTGCGGAGCCTCTTCGGCGCCTGCAGCTTCATCATCCGGCGCATCCGCCTCGACGCCCTCCTCGTCCGTCTCGATCACATCATCGAGCTCGTCCTCGGATGGCTCCTGGATACGCTCCAGGCCCACCAGGGTTTCGTCTGTGGCCAGTTTGATCAGCGTAACACCCTGGGTATTACGGCCCAGGCTCGACACTTCACCAACCCGCGTGCGCACCAGGGTACCCTGGTCGGAAATCAGCATGATCTCCTCGCCTTCCTGCACCTGGATGGCGCCGATCAGCAGGCCGTTGCGCCCCTTGGTACCCATGGCGATCACGCCCTGGCCGCCACGCCCGCGACGCGGGAACTTGGACAGCGGGGTACGCTTGCCGAAGCCACGCTCGGAAGCGGTGAGGATCTGCGCACCGGACTCCGGAATCAGCATAGAAATGATCTGCTGACCCTTGCCCAACTTCATGCCGCGCACACCACGGGCGGTACGGCCCATTTCGCGGACCACGCTTTCGGCGAAGCGGATCACCTTGCCGGCGTCGGAGAACATCATGACCTCCTTGGCGCCGTCGGTGATCGCCGCGGCGATCAGGGTGTCGCCTTCCTTCAGCTTCAGGGCGATCAGGCCGCTGGAGCGTGGGCGGGCGAACTGAGCCAGCGGCGTCTTCTTGACGGTACCGGAAGCAGTCGCCATGAAGATATAGGCGCCGGTAGGCTCGGCCACCCACTCAGGGGTGTCGCCGTCTTCCTCGTCGATTTCTTCTGCTTCGACGATTTCGCCTTCGATGACACCGTCATCACCGTCTTCCAGCTCTTCTTCAGGGTCGGCGTTCTGCTGCAGGGCCTCAAGGTCGACCTGCAGCATGGCGGTGATGCGCTCACCCTCCTCCAGCGGCAGCAGGTTGACCAGCGGGCGACCGCGGGCGGCGCGCGACGCTTCAGGGATGTCGTAGGTTTTCAGCCAGTACACCTTGCCCTTGCTGGAGAACAGCAGCAGGGTGGCATGGCTGTTGGCGACCAGCAGGTGCTCGATGTAGTCCTCGTCCTTCACGCCGGTTGCCGACTTGCCCTTGCCACCACGGCGCTGGGCCTGGTACGCGGACAACGGCTGGGTCTTGGCATAGCCGCCGTGGGAGATGGTCACCACGCGCTCTTCTTCCGGGATCATGTCGCCGTAGTTGAGGTCGTGACGGGCATCGAGGATTTCGGTACGACGCGCATCGCCGTACTCGGCACGGATCGCTTCCAGCTCCTCGCGGATCACTTCCATCAGGCGCTGGGCGCTGCTGAGGATGCGGATCAACTCGCCGATCTGCTCCAGAATCTCCTGGTACTCAGCCAGCAGCTTCTCGTGCTCCAGGCCAGTCAGGCGATGCAGGCGCAGGTCGAGGATGGCCTGGGCCTGTTCCGGCGACAGGTAATACTTGCCTTCACGCAGGCCGTACTGTTCTGGCAGGTCTTCAGGGCGGCAGGAATCGGCGCCAGCGCGCTCGACCATGACCTGTACGGCGCTGGATTCCCACGGCGTGGAAACCAGGGCCTCTTTGGCTTCGGACGGCGTCGGCGAGGCCTTGATCAGGGCGATGACCGGATCGATGTTGGACAGCGCGACCGCCTGGCCTTCAAGGATATGGCCACGCTCACGGGCCTTGCGCAGCTCGAACACGGTGCGACGGGTCACCACTTCACGACGGTGACGGACGAACGCCTCGAGCAGGTCCTTGAGGTTGAGCAGGCGCGGACGACCGTCGACCAGGGCAACCACGTTGATACCGAACACGCTCTGCAGCTGGGTCTGCTGATAGAGGTTGTTGAGCACCACCTCCGGCACCTCGCCGCGGCGCAGCTCGATGACGATGCGCATGCCGTCCTTGTCGGACTCGTCGCGCAGCTCGGTGATGCCTTCGATCTTCTTCTCTTTGACCAGCTCGGCGATCTTTTCGATCAGGCGGGCCTTGTTCAGCTGGTACGGCAGCTCGGTGATGACGATCTGCTGGCGGCCACCGACCTTGTCGATGTCTTCGATCTCGGAGCGGGCGCGCATGTAGATGCGGCCACGGCCGGTACGGTAGGCCTCGATGATGCCCTGACGGCCATTGATGATGCCGGCAGTCGGGAAGTCTGGACCCGGGATGAACTGCATCAGCTCATCGATGGTGACGTCCGGGTTGTCGATCAGCGCCAGGCAACCGTCGATGACTTCACCGAGGTTGTGTGGCGGGATGTTGGTCGCCATGCCCACGGCGATACCGCTGGAACCGTTGACCAACAGGTTGGGGATGCGGGTCGGCATGACCGCCGGGATCTGCTCGGTGCCGTCGTAGTTGGGCACCCAGTCGACGGTTTCCTTGTGCAGGTCGGCCAGCAGCTCGTGGGCCAGCTTGGTCATGCGCACTTCGGTGTATCGCATGGCCGCAGCGTTGTCACCGTCGACCGAACCGAAGTTGCCCTGGCCGTCGACCAGCAGGTAACGCAGCGAGAACGGCTGGGCCATACGCACGATGGTGTCGTAGACCGCAGTGTCACCGTGCGGGTGGTACTTACCGATCACGTCACCGACCACACGGGCGGATTTCTTGTACGGCTTGTTCCAGTCGTTGCCCAGTTCGCTCATTGCATAGAGGACGCGGCGATGCACGGGCTTCAAGCCATCACGCGCATCGGGCAGCGCTCGCCCGACAATCACGCTCATCGCGTAGTCGAGGTAAGACTGTCTCAGTTCGTCTTCGATATTGACCGGGAGGATTTCTTTGGCCAGTTCGCCCATGAGAAGCCTGATTCCTTTTTCTGGTGAAACTTCGCAGCTCCATCAAGGGCCGAACGAAGCTCGCCGCCGCAGCGCATAGGGGTGCGACGACTTACGACAAATCAATGAGTTGTTGCATGGATTTGCGCAATGAAGGCCGCCTTCATGGGCGGTCTTGGAAACTGCCGAATGTTATCACAAAGGCGGGGCAGTGGGGAGAGCTGGCACGGGGTTGCTCGCCATGAGTTTTGTGTCGCCCGGGAGATCGAGCGCCGCCCGCGCGGCGCAACGCGGATGAATCCGCCCCTACACCTGTTGCAACGTGGCCATGCCTGTAAAGCCAGGGTTGTCAGCCTTGCCTGCAGGGCTCAAGCCATGCGCCAGGGCAGGCAACCATGGCCTTACTGGTTCGGTACGTTGCAACAAATGTGGGCGCGGATTCATCCGCGGTGCGCCGCGCGGGCGGCGCTCGATCTCACAGGCGCCGAAAATCGCCCACCCTACACCCTGATCAATGCAGCCGCTTGCGGCACATCAACTGGGCCAGTTTGGCGGTATCGGGCCGCTCGACAATGCCGCGCTCGGTGACGATCACGTCGATCAGGTCGGCCGGGGTCACGTCGAACACCGGGTTGAATGCGTCGACCTGCGGCGCAACGCGGGCTCCGGCGTAGTCCAGCAGCTCATCGGCTTCACGCTCTTCCAGCGGGATGTCCTCACCGGTGGCCAAATTGAGGTCGATGCTGGTGCTCGGCGCCACCACCATGAAGCGCACGCCATGGTGCATGGCACTGACGGCCAACTGGTAGGTCCCGATCTTGCTGGCCACATCGCCGTTGGCGGCAATACAGTCGGCGCCGACCACCACCCAGGTGATGCCTTTGGTCTTCATCAGGTGGGCCAGCGCCGAGTCGGCGCACAGGGTCACCGGGATACCTTCGCTGGCCAGTTCCCAGGCCGTCAGCCGCGAACCCTGCAACCAGGGGCGGGTCTCGCCGACATACACCCGCTCGACCATACCCTCCAGATAACCGGCGCGAATCACCCCAAGGGCCGTGCCGATACCACCGCTGGCCAGGGCGCCGGCATTGCCGTAGGTCAGCAAGGTCTGTGCGTTACCCTGATGGCGACGGATCAGATCGATGCCATGCTGAGCCATGGTCAGGTTGGCTTCGCGATCGCTTTCATGGATGGCAATCGCTTCGGCTTCCAGCGCTGCCAGCACGCCCTCTTCGCCACGCACACGCAGCAGACGCTCGCGCATGCGGTTCAGCGCCCAGAACAGGTTGGCCGCGGTGGGGCGCGCTTCGGCCAGGCTGATGAAGTCCTCTTCCAGGTCCATTTCCCAGTCGCCGCCCTCGGCCAGGCGCTCTTCCAGGGCCAGAACCAGGCCGTAGGCCGCGGCAATGCCAATGGCTGCGGCACCTCGCACGGCCATGTCACGGATCGCCGCCACCACCTGCGCGACATTGTCGCAGGTCAGCCAGCGCTCTTCCGACGGCAGCAGGCGCTGGTCGAGCAGGTGCAGGGCGCCGCCTTGCCAGCGCATCCCGGTCACCTTCTCCGCCGCCAAAAGTCGCTCGCGCATTGCCTCTCCCCGTCGTTCGGATATCAAAAGCCGGCGATTATAGCGACCCTCGGCCGCAGACGCTCGGGTATACTGCGCCCCATTTGAAGTGCAAGTTCCAGAGGATTGTTCAATGAGCAACGTCGATCACGCCGAAATCGCCAAGTTCGAAGCCTTGGCCCACCGCTGGTGGGACCGTGAAAGCGAGTTCAAGCCGCTGCACGACATCAACCCGCTGCGCGTCAACTGGATTGACGAGCGCGTCGGCCTGGCTGGCAAGAAAGTGCTGGACGTCGGCTGCGGCGGCGGCATCCTCAGCGAGGCCATGGCCTTGCGCGGCGCTACCGTCACCGGCATCGACATGGGTGAGGCGCCACTGGCCGTAGCCCAACTGCACCAACTGGAATCGGGCGTCGAGGTCGAGTACCGGCAGATCACCGCTGAAGCCTTGGCCGAGGAAATGCCCGAGCAGTTCGACGTGGTCACCTGCCTGGAGATGCTCGAGCACGTGCCCGACCCATCCTCGGTCATCCGCGCCTGCTACCGCATGGTCAAACCCGGCGGCCAGGTGTTCTTCTCGACCATCAACCGCAACCCCAAGGCCTACCTGCTGGCCATTGTCGGCGCCGAGTACATCCTCAAGATGCTGCCGCGCGGCACCCACGACTTCAAGAAGTTCATCCGCCCGTCCGAGCTCGGCGCCTGGAGCCGCGTCGCCGGCCTAGAGGTCAAGGACATCATCGGCCTGACCTACAACCCGCTGACCAAGCACTACAAACTGAGCAGCGACGTTGACGTCAACTACATGATCCAGACCCTGCGCGAGGAATGAGCATGCGTTTGCGAGCGGTACTCTTCGACATGGACGGCACCCTGCTCGACACGGCGCCGGACTTCATCGCCATCTGCCAGGCCATGCTCGCCGAGCGCGGCCTGCCGGCGATCGATGACCAACTGATCCGTGACGTGATCTCCGGCGGCGCCCGCGCCATGGTCGCTGCAACCTTTGCCATGAGCCCGGACGCCGAGGGCTTCGAAGCCCTGCGCCTGGAGTTCCTCGAGCGCTACCAGCGTGATTGCGCGGTGCACAGCAAACTGTTCGACGGCATGGGCGAACTGCTGGCCGACATCGAAAAGGGCAACCTGCTGTGGGGCGTGGTGACCAACAAGCCGGTGCGCTTCGCCGAGCCGATCATGCAGCAACTGGGCCTGGCCGAGCGCTCGGCCCTGCTCATCTGCCCGGACCACGTGAAGAACAGCAAGCCTGACCCGGAGCCACTGATCCTCGCCTGCAAGACCCTGGGCCTGGACCCGGCCAGCGTGCTGTTCGTCGGCGACGACCTGCGTGACATCGAATCCGGCCGTGACGCTGGCACCCGCACGGCAGCGGTGCGCTACGGTTATATTCATCCAGAGGACAACCCGAACAACTGGGGCGCCGATGTGGTGGTGGACCACCCGCTGGAACTGCGCAAGGTGATCGACAGCGCCCTGTGCGGCTGCTGAACACCGATTGACGCCCCGGACTACGCCCCTGTGGGAGCGGGTTTACCCGCGAAAGCGTCAGATCGGACAACACCGCCGCCTGATCGTACCCATTCGCGGGTAAACCCGCTCCCACAGGGGCCGGTGTCGCGCTTACGAACTCAAAGGACAGTACCATGTTCGACTACATCGCCCGCCCTGGCCTGCTCGCCGGCCGCGTCATCCTGGTCACCGGTGCCGGCCGCGGCATCGGCGCCGCCGCCGCCAAAGCCTATGCCGCACTGGGCGCCACCGTGCTGCTGCTGGGCAAGACCGAGGCCAACCTGAACGAGGTCTACGACCAGATCGAGGCCGCCGGCCACCCACAGCCCGTGGTAATCCCGTTCAACCTGGAAACCGCCCTGCCCCACCAGTACGACGAGCTGGCAGTGATGATCGAGGAGCAGTTCGGCCGCCTCGACGGCCTGCTCAACAACGCCTCGATCATCGGCCCGCGCACGCCACTGGAGCAGCTTTCGGGCGACAACTTCATGCGTGTGATGCACATCAACGTCGACGCCACCTTCATGCTCACCAGCACGCTGCTGCCGCTGCTCAAGCTGTCCGAAGATGCCTCGGTGGTGTTCACGTCTAGCAGCGTCGGGCGCAAGGGCCGTGCCTACTGGGGTGCCTACGGGGTGTCGAAGTTCGCCACCGAAGGGCTGATGCAGACCCTGGCCGACGAACTGGAAGGCGTGGCGCCAGTGCGCTCCAACAGCATCAACCCGGGCGCTACGCGCACGGCGATGCGGGCGCAGGCCTACCCGAGCGAAAACCCGCAGAACAATCCGCTGCCGGAAGAGATCATGCCGGTCTATCTGTACCTGATGGGGCCGGACAGCAAGGATGTGAACGGGCAGGCGCTCAACGCTCAGTGAGCCTTGTTTCGCCCGTTCCGGCCTCTTCGCGGGTAAACCCGCTCCCACAGGAACATCACCGCCCTCAAGCCTTGTGATATCCCTGTGGGAGCGGGTTTACCCGCGAAGAGGCCAGTACAAGTTTCAGCCAGCAGCCAAGGCCGGGCGTAGGCGCCCTTGCTGGCGCCCTTCCAGTTGCATGCACCGCTCGAGGAACAGGTACATGCAGTCATAGCTCTTGCAGATCGCCTTGCGCAGCTCGTTGCGCAGCCCCAGGGTCGGGTTCTCGCCGGCCAGGGTGCAGATGATCTCCAGCGCCTCCCACGGGTGCGCATCATCGTACTGGGCATGCATCTTCAGCCACTTCATCGCCCGCTTGCGCTGATCCTCCGGAAAGCCCATGGCATAGGTGTCCTCGGCACAGACCACCGCCGACCACTCGCCAGTCGCCCCTTCAATTGCATAGTTGGTCGCTGCCATGGCAATCGCCAGTGACTCGGTGGTGCACACGCGCCAGCACCAATCGTTGAGCCCGTTCAGTTCCGGCGGCACATCCTGGGCCTGCAGCTCGTGCAGGTGCACGCCATGGGCCTGGCACCAGTGGGCCCAGTAGTCGGCATGGTTGAGCTCGACACGGATGTTGCGCATCAGCCAGCGCCGCGCCATGTCCTCGCCTGGGTGGCGGGCATAACGGGTCTTGGTCAGGTTGTGGGCCATGTACAGGGAAAACTGCTCGACCACCGGCCAGCCACCGATCAGGTACTGGCGAATGGTCGACTGGCGCAGCTGGCCATCACGCAGGCGCTGGTAGAACTCGTGCTCAACCACCCGGCGCTTGCTTTCACGACAATCCTCGATCAGCTGCTGGGCCCACTGGGGATAACTGGCCGGGTCCATCAAGGGCCCGATACGTACGAATGCATCAATCACTTTCAGCTCCTTGATCCTTGTGATTTTGCGGACGTGTTCTCAGCGAAAAGTACCTGGCGCCCGATGCAGCAAGGGCCGCGCAGCAATCCGTTGGCGCTGCAGACTGTCACAGGTAAATACCTGCGGTCGTTCAATCAGATAGCCCTGGGCGTAGTCCACGCCAATCTCCTGCAAGGCCTGCTCGATCAACGGTGTTTCGACGAACTCGGCGATGGTCCGCTTGCCCATGACATGGCCGATGTGATTTATCACCTCGACCATGGCACGGTTGACCGGGTCATCCAGCATATCTTTGACAAAACTTCCGTCGATCTTCAAGAAGTCGACGGGTAAATGTTTCAAATAGGCAAATGACGACATCCCGGCACAGAAGTCGTCCAGAGAGAACTTGCAACCCAGGCCCTTCAATTCGTTGATGAATCGGATGGCGCTGCCCAGGTTGGCAATGGCACTGGTCTCGGTGATCTCGAAGCAGATCATGCGTGGTGGGATGGCGTATTCGACGAACAACCGCTGCAGGTACTCGAGGAAATTGTCATCTCCGATACTGGTACCCGACAAGTTGATCGCGCACATCGCCAGCGGCCCGTCCCGGCCCTCGTCCAGGCACTGGCGGATGACCTGGAACACGCTGCGCACAACCCAACGATCCAGGGCCGTCATCAGGCCATAGCGCTCGGCGGCCGGGATGAAACTGTCCGGCAGGATGGTGCGACCGCTTTCGTCGTGCAGGCGCAGCAGGATTTCGATATGGCCTGGGCCTTCGGCAGCTTTCAGCGCGGCGATTTCCTGGCAATAGAGGCAGAAGCGGTTTTCCTCCAGCGCCACATGCAGGCGCTGGATCCAGGCCATTTCGCCAAAGCGCATGGACAATTCGCTGTCGTCGGCGTGGTACACCTGCACTCGGTTACGGCCCTTTTCCTTGGCCATGTAGCAGGCCATGTCGGCAGCGCGCAGCGAAGCCTCGAGCGTGCCCGGCGCCTGGGCCATGTGCACCAGGCCGATACTGACGGTGGTCACGAACGGCCTGCCCTTCCACACGAAATGCAGGCTCTGCACGGCCTGGCGCAGGTTTTCGCCGATGCGCTCGGCCTGTTCGGCCGGGCAGTTTTCCAGCAGCACGCCAAATTCGTCGCCCCCCAGGCGTGCCAGCGTGTCGCCTTCCCGTAGCCCCGACTGCAGCACTGCACAGATGTGCCTGAGCAACTCGTCACCGGCCGCATGGCCGCAGGTGTCGTTGACCAGCTTGAACTGGTCGAGGTCGAGGAACATCAGCGAATGCCGCCCGGCCTGGCGCACCAGGCCATTGAGCGCCTGCTCCAGGCGATATTCGAATTCGCGGCGGTTGGCCAAGCCAGTCAAGGCGTCATGGGTGGCCTGCCACGACAAGTTGGCGATGTACTGGCGCTCCTGGGTCATGTCGTGCAGTACCAGTACGATACCGGCCACCTGGTCGTTGTTGATGATCGGCGAGCCGACCAGGTTGACCGATACCGTGCTGCCATCCAGGCGCTGGATCAGCCGGGCATGCTCGGCGCCGCCCTTGAGGCTGCCACTGAGCACCTGTTCAACCAGCGTGCAGCCTTCGCCCTGCTCCTGCTCGTCGAGCAGGCTGAACAGCGCCCCCAGCGGCAAGCCCTGCGCCTGGCCGGACTGCCAGTGGGTCAGCTGCTCGGCAGCAGGGTTCATGTAGCCGATATTACCGTCGACATCAGCGGTGATCACCGCATCGCCAATCGCCTCCAGGGTGATCTGTGCCCGCTCTTTCTCCTCCCTCAGGGCACTGGCGAACGCCTGACGCTGGGCCAGCAGCTTGCTCGAACGGCGCCAGGCGATGGTGATGAGGAACAGCGCGGTCAACAGATTGGTGACCAGCAGCACCCGCAACAGCATCCGCGAGCCTTCGCCCAAGGCATCACTGAACGCCCTGGCGGCTGGCGTGACACCTTCGTTGATCGCGACGATGCGGCCCTTCCACTCATTGAGCTGGGCGATGCCAACCTGCCCACCGGCGAAACCGTCGTGCATCTCGTTGGCCAGCACATCAAGCTTTTTGAGGTAGTCATCGCCGATGTTCCAGTACTCGATCGCCGTCTGCATGTAGCTGATCTGACGGAAGTTGCGGTAGAACCAGATGATACGGTCGACGTCGTCAGGGTGGTTGCCGCCCTGCAGCACGGCCTGACGGGCGCCTTCCAGGTCAGGGCTGGCCTGATCCAGCAGTTCGCGCAGTTCATGGTCGCCCTGGGGCACGGCCATGACCTGGCGATAGCGCAGAAAGGTGCGCTCGTCGCGGTCATCGGCGTAAAGGTTGAGGTAATAGATGGCGTCTTTCTGCGCCTTGGACCACAGGCTTTCGCCGGCCACGTAGGCACGGACCGCCGACAACGCATAAAGGCTGAGGCTACCCAGCAATACCTGGAACACGACAACGGCGATGAAGGGCCAGATGATACCTACCAACCTTGGCGCTTCTTGAGTGCGATTTCCCTTCATTTAGTCCCTGTCGCAGAGCAGATAAGACTTGAACTCAACCCAGACAAGCACAGCGTAGGCCATTTGCCATCTACGTGAAGGGAAATTTCGAGCTGCAAGCCTCAAGCTACAAGCCACAAGGGAAAGAAGACCCGTGGAGTGGTGACTGTCTGCTAGAGGCTTGCCGCTTATAGCTTGTAGCTCAGCTCAGGTCTGCTGCAGATGCCCATACAACTTGGCATACAGCCCACCCTCGGCAATCAGCTGCTGATGGTCGCCATCTTCGGCCACGTGCCCACCGTCGAACACCAGCACACGGTCAGCCTGTTTCACCGCCGACAAACGGTGGGCAATGATCAGCGTGGTCCGGCCACTGAGGAAACGTGCCAATGCCTGGTGCAGGTTGTACTCGGTGGCGGCATCCAGCGCCGAGGTAGCCTCGTCGAGAATCACCACCTTGGGCTCGGCCAGGACCATGCGGGCAATCGCCAGGCGCTGGCGCTGGCCACCGGAAAGGCGCACCCCCGAACGGCCGACCACGCTGTCCAGCCCTTGCGGCAAGGCGGCAATGGTGGCATCCAGCTGGGCAATGCGCAGTGCCTGCCAGCAAGCCTCGTCGGTGCATTCGCGGCCCATGGTCAGGTTGGCGCGCACACTGTCGTTGAACAGCGACGGGTGCTGCAGCACCACAGCGACGTTCTCGCGCAGGGTTTCAAGGCCGATTTCCTGCAGGCTGGCACCGCCAAAACGGATGCTCCCGGCCTGGGCGCTGTACAGCCCCAGCAGCAACTGCACCAAAGTGCTCTTGCCGCCACCACTGGCACCGACGATCGCTACCTTTTCACCAGGGGCGATGGCGAGGTTCAACTGGTCGAGCACCGGCTCATCGGCGTAGGCGAAGCGCAGGTCGCGCACCTCGATGCCCACCGTTTCGCGACCGGCGAACGGGTCGCTGGCAGCCGCATACTGCGGCTCGTCGGCCCGCGACAACAGCTCGTTCAGCCGGCTCAACGCACCGCCGGCGGCGTAGTAGGCATATTGCAGGTTGAGCAGCTGCTCCACCGGGCCGATCATGAACCACAGGTAGCTGAACACTGCCAGCATCTGGCCAATCGACAGGTCGGAGAACAGCACGGTCAGCATCGCCGCCGCCCGGAAGATATCGATACCGAACTGGAACAGCAGGCCACTGGCGCGCCCACTGGCATCGCTCTTCCATTGCGACTCCACGGCATAGTCGCGCACTTCACGGGCGCGCAGGCCAAGCCGCCCGAGGAAGTAACCCTGGCGGTTGCCGGCGCGTATTTCCTGGATGGCATCCAGGGTTTCCGACAATGCCTGGGTAAAGCGCGAAGTGCTGTCGTTCTCGAGCTTTTTCAGGTGCTTGACGCGCTTGCCCAACTGCACGGTGAAGTAGATCACCAACGGGTTGAACAGCAGGATCAGCAACGCCAGCTTCCAGTGCATCCAGATCAGGATCGCCGCCGTGCCGGTCAGCGTCAGCATGGCCACCAGGAAGCGGCTGAGGGTTTCACCGACGAACTTGTCG
Organism: Pseudomonas sp. URMO17WK12:I7; assembly: GCF_003269045.1. Lineage (NCBI taxonomy): Bacteria > Pseudomonadati > Pseudomonadota > Gammaproteobacteria > Pseudomonadales > Pseudomonadaceae > Pseudomonas > Pseudomonas sp. URMO17WK12:I7. Next base: position 106,892 of record NZ_QLTL01000009.1, read on the forward strand.
AGGGTATCCAGGTCGGTGACCAGATGAGTGGTCACGGTGCCGCTGCCGAGGCTTTCGTATTCCTTGAGCGAAATGCGCTTGAGGCGCTCGATCAGGCGAATGCGCAGGCGGTAGACGATATCCTTGGCCAGCCCGGCGAACAGCTTGGCCTGCACCACGTTGAAGGCCAGCGCCGACAGGCGCAGGCACAGCGTGGCCGCCAGCATCAGGCCGATATAGCCGGCCGCCACCTGCCAGCCGCTCGGCAGCAGGTGATTCATCCATTTCAGTGCGGCATCGCCGTGGCCCAGCAGCACTTCGTCGACCAGCAACGGCAGCAGCAGCGGGATCGGCACGCTGCAGCAGGCCGCCAGCACGGCCACCAGGTTGGCGGTCCAGAGGTTTTTCTTGTGATGCAGGGCCAAGCGGCGGATTTCCGCCCAGCTCAGGCGATCGGGCACAGCGGCAGGCTTCCCTGGCACAGGGTCTGGCGACCCTGGCAGATCAAGCACAGACGGCCTGCTGCAACCAGCGGCCAAGCAGCGGCTGCAGGCTGTCCAGCGGCTGGTAGCCGTTGGTCAGCAGTGCCAGCTGGCCATTGCGTTCGGCCAGCAGGGTCGGGAAGCCGGCGATACCCAGGTCCTGTACCCAGCTGAAGTCGGCTGCGGTGGCGGCGCGGATGTCATGGCTGGCGAAATGCTGAGCGAAGCGCTCGCGGTCGAAGCCAGCCTGCACGGCCAACTCGACCAGTTGCGGGGCGCGGGTGACATCCAAACCCTGTTCATAGAACGAACGCTGGATCAGCGCCAGCAGCGGCCAGACGCGCTCGGCCTCCAGTTCGCGGGCAGTGACCAAGGCGCGGCAGGCCGGCTCGGTGTCGTAGACGAAGCCGTCAGGCATGGCGCCGTCGAAACGGAACGGCTGCCCGGTGGCTTCGGCCACCGCCTGCCAGTGCTCGAGGATGTACTTGCGGGTCGAGCCATCCAGCGCGCTGCCGCCACTGCGCAGGCCACCCGGCACCAGCCGGGTACTGACGCCCGCCTCGGCGGCCTGTGCGACCAGGGCTGCGGCCACTGGCGCGAAACCCCAGCACCAGGAGCACATCGGGTCCATCACATAGATCAGGCGGGCAGTCATGGCTCAAGCCTCGGCTTTGTAGTTGTAACCGATCGGGTGCGGCTGGTTGCGGGCCTTGGCCAGCTCGATCTGCTTCTGCCGGTCGATGGCGCTGCGCCGGGTCTTTTCGCTCAGGGTGTCCCAGCAGTGCGGGCAGCTCACGCCTGGCGAATAGTGCTCGGACTCGCGGTCCTTGGCATCGACTGGGTGGCGGCACGCATGGCACTGGTCGTACTCGCCTTCGCTCAGGTCATGGCGCACCGTGACGCGGTTGTCGAAGACGAAGCAGTCGCCGTCCCAAAGGCTTTCTTCCTGAGGTACTTCCTCGAAGTATTTCAGGATGCCACCCTTAAGATGATAGACCGCCTCGAAGCCTTCACCGAGCATGTAGCTGGACGCTTTTTCGCAACGGATGCCACCGGTGCAGAACATTGCCACCTTCTTGTGCTTGCTCGGGTCGAAGTTGGCCTTGATGTACTCGGGGAACTCCCGGAAGGTCTCGGTCTTCGGGTCGATGGCGCCCTTGAAGGTACCGATGGCCACTTCGTAGTCGTTGCGGGTGTCGATCAGCAGCACTTCGGGGTCGCTGATCAGGTCGTTCCAGTCCTTGGGTTCGACATAGGTGCCGACGGCCTTGTTCGGGTCGACACCCGGCACGCCGAGGGTGACGATCTCTTTCTTGAGCTTGACCTTGGTGCGGTAGAACGGCTGCTCGTCGCAGTAGGATTCCTTGTGGTCGACATCGACCAGGCGAGGGTCGTTGCGCAGCCAGGCGAGCAGGCCGTCGATGCCTTCGCGGGTGGCTGAAACGGTGCCGTTGATGCCTTCGTTGGCCAGCAACAAGGTGCCTTTGACGCCGTTTTCGAGCATGGCCTTGAGCAGCGGTTCACGCAGCTCGACGTAGTCTTCAAGAGTGACGAACTTGTACAGCGCCGCCACGACGATAGCTTGGGACATTCAGGTGGATCTCCAGGTGGTTGCCCTCGTAAGGGGCGGACCGGGTTTGAATTTAAAAAAACATGGGGCCGCTACGCGCCCCTTTCGCGACACAAGGCCGCTTCTACAGGGGAATGCGTATTCCTGTAGGAGCGGCCTCGTGTCGCGAAAGGGCCGCAAAGCGGCCCCCGGATTTTGCAGGATTGTACCAGAACGACGGAAAGGATTCAGTGCCCGCCGCCAGCACACACTGGCGAGGCCGGTGCCACGCCCACCTTGGCCCACTCCTCGGCCGTGTAGGTGTGGATCGCCAGGGCGTGGATCTCACCCATCAGCTCACCCATGGTGGCGTAGACCTTCTGGTGGCGCTTGACGCTGTTGAGCCCGGCAAACTGCTCGCTGACGATCACCGCCTTGTAGTGGGTTTCCTGGCCACGGCTGTGCATGTGGCTTTCGTTGAGCACTTCAAGGTGTTGCGGGGCCAGCGCGGCCAGTTGCTGCTCGATGCGTTGCTGCATGCTCATCGGTTATGGCTCACTTCTTGGCCGGGGCGGCGGCCTTGCCGGCGTTCGGGTCCAGCTCCTTGGTCATGTCGTCGAGCAGCTTGTTGACCACCGGCACGGCCGGTTCCAGGCTGGTCTGGGTCAGCTGGGCCGACTGCTGGGTGACCTTCGGCATTTCACGCAGGACCTTCTTGCCCAGCGGCGACTCGTAGAACTTGACCAGGTCCTTGAGCTCTTGCTCGGTGAAGGTCTGGGTATACAGGTCGACCATCTTCGGCTTCAGCTTGTTCCAGCCAATGGCGTTGTCCAGCGCGGCGTTGGCCTTGGCCTGGTAGCTCTCGAGCACCGGTTGCTTGGAGGCCGGGGCCTTGGTCTGGGCGAAACGCTGGGCAAACATCTGCTGGACCTGCATGTACACCGGAGTGCCCAGCTTGTCGGCATTGGCCAGGGTCAGGAATTTCTCGGCGGCAGCGTTGTGGCTGGCGGTGGCAGCGAGTACCTGGCCGCTGGCACAGGCCAGGGCAACGGCAGCACAGAGGACACGAAGACGGGTCATTGCATTTCCTTCAAGGAGGGGGAGGCGGTACCTCAGAGTAGAGCATTCTGCTCCCGCAGGGTCGCAGCGCTCAAGTGGCACGACGAGCGAATGAACCGCTCGCACGCATGAGGGCCTAAACTGCTGATTCTGACTGACAAAGGAGTGAACGCAGCATGAGCCGTATCGAGACAGACAGCCTGGGCCCGGTCGAAGTTCCTGAGCACGCCTACTGGGGCGCGCAGACCCAGCGTTCGCTGATCAACTTTGCCATTGGCAAGGAACGCATGCCGCTCGCGGTGCTGCACGCCCTGGCACTCATCAAGAAAGCCGCTGCGCGGGTCAACGACCGCAACGGCGACCTGCCCGCCGACATCGCCCGCCTGATCGAACAGGCCGCCGACGAAGTGCTCGACGGCGAACACGACGACCAGTTCCCGCTGGTGGTGTGGCAGACCGGCAGCGGCACCCAGAGCAACATGAACGTCAACGAGGTGATCGCCGGGCGCGCCAACGAGCTGGCCGGCAAGGGCCGCGGTGGCAAGGCGCCAGTGCACCCCAACGATCACGTGAACCGCTCGCAGAGTTCCAACGACTGCTTCCCCACCGCCATGCACATCGCCGCCGCCCAGGCGGTGCATGAAAAACTCCTGCCGGCGATCGCCGAGCTTTCATCGGGGCTGGCCGAGCTATCGGCGCGCCACAGCAAGCTGGTCAAGACCGGCCGCACGCACATGATGGACGCCACGCCGATCACCTTCGGCCAGGAAGTTTCGGCCTTCGTCGCCCAGCTCGACTACGCCCAGCGCGCCATCCGCGCCACCTTGCCGGCGGTGTGCGAGCTGGCCCAGGGCGGTACGGCCGTGGGCACCGGGCTGAACGCCCCGCATGGTTTTGCCGAAGCCGTGGCCGCCGAACTGGCCGCCCTCTCCGGCCTGCCCTTCGTCACCGCCCCCAACAAGTTCGCCGCCCTCGCCGGCCATGAGCCGCTGACCAGCCTGGCCGGTGCGCTGAAGACCCTGGCAGTGGCGCTGATGAAGATCGCCAATGACCTGCGCCTGCTCGGCTCGGGCCCACGTGCGGGGCTGGCCGAAGTGCGCCTGCCGGCCAACGAGCCAGGCAGCTCGATCATGCCGGGCAAGGTCAACCCGACCCAGTGCGAAGCGCTGTCGATGCTGGCCTGCCAGGTACTGGGCAACGATGCGGCGATCGGCTTTGCCGCGAGCCAGGGGCACCTGCAACTGAACGTGTTCAAGCCGGTGATCATCCACAACCTGCTGCAGTCGGTCGAGCTGCTGGCCGATGGCTGTCGCAACTTCCAGCAGCATTGCGTGGCCGGGATCGAACCGGATGCCGAGCAGATGGCGGCGCACCTGGAGCGTGGGCTGATGCTGGTGACGGCGCTGAACCCGCATATTGGCTATGACAAGGCGGCGGAGATTGCCAAGAAGGCCTATGGCGAGGGCAAGACCTTGCGCGAGGCGGCGCTGGAGTTGAAGTACCTGACCAATGAGCAGTTCGACCAGTGGGTGAGGCCGGAGAACATGCTGGCGCCCGGTGGCAAGGGCTGAATGAGGCATCGCCTGTGCCGGCCCTTTCGCGGGTAAACCAGCTCCCACAGGGATTTCACCAGGTTCAAGCCTTTGGGTTCCTTGTGGGAGCGGGTTTACCCGCGAAGAGGCGGGCACAGACAACACATCAACTTAGGCCAGGCGCGCTCTTCTGGCCCGCCACCCGGCCACCAGCGACGGCCCCAAGGCCACCAGGCTCGACCCCGCCACCACGGTCATCGCTCCCACGTACCCCAAGGCATTGATGTCCTCGGCCTGAACATATTCCGGCCACACCACAGCCGCCAGCGCCACCGCCACAAAAGTCACCAGCGGCGTCAGCGCCAGCGTGGCACTCACCCGCGATGCCTCCCAATGCGCCAGCGCCTCGGCAAACGCGCCATAGGCCACCAAGGTGTTCAGGCAGCAGGCCAGCAGCAGCCAACCCTGCACCGGGGTCAATCGCAGTGCCTCCAGCGGATGCACCCACGGCGTCAGCAATGCCGCGCAGGCCAGGTAGATAACCATCATCACCTGCTGCGAATGCCACACCGTCAGCAGCTGCTTCTGGCTCAGGGCATAGAACACCCAGATGCTGGTGGCCAGCAGAACGGTCAGCACCCCCGTGGTATAGGCACCCAGTGAGGTCAGCAGTTCTTCGAGGCGCTGGTTGAAGAACAGGCCAAAACCGCCCAGCAGCACCAGCAAACCGATGCCTTGCCCCAGGCTGAAACGCTCCTTGAATACCAGCACGCTGGCCACCAGCAACAGCACCGGCCCCATCTGCACCACCAGCTGTGCGGTGCCGGGGCTCAGCAGGTTCAGGCCGATCAGGTACAACACGTAGTTACCCATCAGCCCGAACACGGCCACCACGATCAGGGCCCTGCCCTTGGGTGCCAGCTTGCGCAGCGAAGGCAGGCGCCGCTGGGCCGCCAGCCAGGCGAACAGCACGCCGCCGGAGACGAGCAGGCGGTACCAGGTGACCGTCATCGGGTCGACCACCTGCAGCACCTGCTTGAGCTTGATCGGCAGGATGCCCCAGAGCAGCGCGGTCAGCAGTGCCAGAAACAGGCCGTAGCCCCAACGGCCGGAAGTTGTGTGCATACAGTCCTCGAATAAGCCCGTGGTGGGGGTAACCGAATTCTAAGGGCTTGAGGCACAGGCCCGGAGGAAACTACCGGGAAATAAATTCATCGGGTCATTCCCTGATGGCATGCCTGGTCATTTCTTGTGCTTGGCGAAGGCCGCCTCCAAGGCTTCATTGACTGTGCGCAACACTTTCACCCGCGCCCAGCGCTTGTCGTTGGCTTCGACCAGCGTCCAAGGTGCGATTTCGCTGCTGGTGCGATCGACCATGTCACCCACGGCCTGGGTGTAATCGTCCCACTTTTCACGGTTGCGCCAATCGTCTTCGGTGATCTTGTAGCGCTTGAACGGAATCTGCTCACGCTCTTCAAAGCGCTCCAGCTGGGTCTGCTGGTCAATCGCCAGCCAGAACTTGGCCACCACCACGCCGGCATTCACCAGTTGCTCTTCGAAATCGTTGATTTCGGTGTAGGCGCGCATCCAGTCGGCCGGGCTGCAGAAGCCCTCCACCCGCTCCACCAGTACCCGGCCATACCAGGAGCGGTCGAAGATGGTGAATTTGCCGCGCGCCGGAATGTGCCGCCAGAACCGCCACAGGTACGGCTGCGCGCGCTCTTCTTCAGTGGGCGCGGCAATCGGCACAATGCGGTACTGGCGCGGGTCAAGCGCTGCCGCCACGCGGCGGATGGCACCGCCCTTGCCAGCGGCGTCGTTGCCTTCGAACACCGCCACCAGGGCATGCCGACGCATGCGCTTGTCACGCAGCAAGCCGGCCAGGCGGGCTTGCTCGGTGACCAGTTGTTCCTGGTAGTCGTGCTTGTCCAGGCGCAAGGTCATGTCCAGCGCGCCGAGCAGGCTGCGTTTGTCGATGCTCTGGCCCAGCGGGGCGACGTTGGCCTGGTGCTTGCCCTTGGGGTTGTTGGCCAGGGCCGCCTGCAGGCCTTCCAGCAGGATGCGCCCCACCGCCAGGCTGCGGTAGTTCGGGTCGACCCCTTCGACGATATGCCACGGTGCATAGTCGCGGCTGGTGCGGCGCAGCACGCGCTCGCCAAAGCGCACGAAACGGTCATAGGTTTCCGACTGCTGCCAGTCCAGCGGGCTGATCTTCCAGCTGTGCAGCGGGTCGTCCTTGAGCGATTTCAGGCGCGCCTTCATCTGCTTCTTGGACAGGTGAAACCAGAACTTGATGATCAGCGCGCCTTCGTCGCAAAGCATCTCTTCGAGCCGTTCGGCACCGGTGATCGCCTGGTCGAGCACGGCATCCTTGAAGTGGCCATGCACCCGGCCCTGGAGCATCTGGCTGTACCAGTTGCCGAAGAACACGCCCATCCGCCCCTTGGGCGGCAGCGCACGCCAGTAGCGCCAGGCCGGTGGCCGGGCCAGTTCTTCGTCGGTCTGCTGATCGAAGGTGAGCACGTCGATCATGCGCGGGTCCATCCACTCGTTGAGCAGCTTGACCGTTTCGCCCTTGCCGGCGCCTTCGATACCGTTGATCAGCACGATCACCGGGAACCGCGCCTGTTGCTTGAGTTCGTACTGGGCTTCGAGCAGCGCCTCGCGCAATGCGGGGACTTCTGCGTCGTAGGTTTCCTTGTCGATGCTGTGACCGATTTCCGCGGATTCGAACATGCACTGGCTCCTTCATTGGATAAGCAAGACTAGCGGATTTGCGTTGTACCTGTGCAAACCCGGTAGATGACATAAAATCCGCACATCCGCTGCAACCGAGCCAACCATGTCCACCCTTCTTCAACACGCCCAGATCGACTGGGACGACCAGGGCCGCCCCCACTCGCGGCAGTACGACGACGTCTACTTCTCAAAAAACGAAGGCACCGACGAAACCCGCTACGTGTTCCTAGAGCAGACCCGCCTGGCGCAGCGCTTCGCCGACCTGGCGCCACATGGCTGCCTGGTAATCGGCGAGACCGGCTTTGGCACCGGCATGAACTTCTTCTGCGCCTGGCAGCTGTTCGCCGAACAGGCCCATGCCGATGCGCGCCTGCATTTCATCAGTGTCGAGAAGTACCCGCTCGGCCATGACGACATGGCCCGCGCCGTGCGCCTGTGGCCCGAGATGGCGGCCTTCACCGAGCCGTTCCTGGCACAGTACGTGGCGGTTCACCCCGGCTTCCAGCAGTTCAGCTTCGACAACGGCCGGGTCACCCTGACCCTGCTGATCGGTGACGTACTGGAGCAATTGCCGCAGCTCGACGCGCGCATCGACGTGTGGTTCCTCGACGGCTTCGCACCCGCGAAAAACCCCGACATGTGGACCCCCGAGCTGTTTGCGCACCTGGCACGCCTGGCTCACGCCGGTACCGCACTGGGGACCTTCACCACCACCGGCTGGGTACGCCGCGGGCTGATCGATGCCGGGTTCACCATGAAGAAGATCCCCGGCATCGGCAAGAAGTGGGAGGTGATGAGTGGTGTATACACCGGGCATCCATCCGCGGCCGTCGCCGCACCCTGGTACGCCCGCCCTGCCCCCGTGGCAGGCCCGCGCCAGGCACTGGTGATCGGGGCCGGCCTGGCGGGCAGTGCCAGTGCTGCCAGCCTGGCCGCACGCGGCTGGCAGGTAACGGTGCTGGAGCGCCACGCGGCACCCGCGCAGGAGGCTTCGGGCAACCCACAGGGCGTGCTGTACCTGAAACTGTCCGCCCATGGCACCGCCCTGTCGCAGATGATCCTGGCCGGTTTCGGCTACACCCGGCGCCAGCTGGAGCAGTTGCAGCGCGGCCAGGATTGGGACGCTTGCGGCGTGCTGCAGCTGGCCTTCGACAGCAAGGAAGGCGAGCGCCAGGCCAAGCTTGCCGAGGCCTTCGACAACAGCCTGCTGCGTGCACTGAAGCAGGCTGAAGCCGAAGCCATTGCCGGGGTGGCGCTGCCGGCCGGTGGCCTGTTCTACCCGCAAGGTGGCTGGGTGCACCCACCCGCCTTGTGCCAGGCGCAGCTGCAGCACCCGAACATTCGCGTTCAACTCCACCAGGATGTGCTCGAACTACGCAGGGCCGACGGCCTGTGGCAGGCGTGGGAAGGTGAGCGCTTGCTGGCCAGCGCACCGCTGGTGGTGTTGGCCGGGGCTGCCGATGTGCGCCGTTTCGCGCCCTGCGCGCAGCTGCCGCTCAAGCGTATTCGTGGGCAGATCACCCGCCTGCCGGCCACGGAGGCCAGCCGTGCATTGCGCACCGTGGTCTGCGCCGATGGCTACGTCGCACCGCCCCGCCATGATGAACACACCTTGGGCGCCAGCTTCGACTTCCACAGCGACGACTTGACCCCGACGGTAGCGGAACACCAGGGCAACCTGGCGTTGCTGGAAGAGATTTCTACCGACCTGGCCTCGCGCCTGGGTGCAGAGGCCCTCGACGCCACGCAGTTGCAAGGCCGTGCGGCGTTTCGTTGCACCAGCCCGGATTACCTGCCGATTGTCGGGCCGCTGGCCGACCCGGCGCTGTTCGCCGAGGCTTATGCGGTGCTCGGCAAGGATGCGCGGCAGGTGCCGGAGGTGGCGTGCCCTTGGCTGGAAGGGTTGTATGTGAACAGTGGGCATGGCTCGCGGGGGTTGATCACGGCGCCGTTGAGTGGCGAGCTGATTGCCGCCTGGGCCAGTGGTGAGCCGTTGCCGTTGCCGCGGGCGGTGGCTGAGGCCTGCCATCCCAATCGATTCATGTTGCGCAAGCTGATTCGCGGGCAGTGAGAAGGGTGGGCGCGGTATGACGATACGTTTGCAACGCCTGTGAAACCGCGCGCCGCCCGCGCGGCGCATCGCGGATGAATCCGCTCCTACATTTGTTGCAACGTGGCCATGCCTGTGAGGCCATGGTGGTCAGCCGGTTTGCACGGCTCAAGTCATGCGCCAAGGCAGGCAACCATGGCGTTACAGGTTCGGCACGTTGCAATAAATGTAGGAGCGGATTCATCCGCGATGCGCCGCGCGGGCGGCGCTCGATCTCGATGCCCACACAGAACGATCGTCAAACACTTCCACCCCCACCACTGCTTATAACAGATCGATCTAAAACTCCCACAAACCACACAGGTCAGTTCCTTACAGGGTGCCCTAATCCGGGGCACTCATTCCCCAACGGAAAAACCGGTAAGGACTTATGTGCGGATTAGCTGGAGAGTTGCGTTTCACCCCCATCGACCAAGCCCCTCGCCCAGCCGACCTGGCTGCGGTAGAGCGCATAACCCATCACCTGGCGCCCCGAGGCCCAGACGCCTGGGGCTTCCATAGCCAAGGCCCGATCGCCCTCGGCCATCGCCGACTGAAGATCATGGACCTGTCTGACGGCTCGGCGCAGCCGATGGTCGACAACACTCTGGGCCTGTCGCTGGCCTTCAACGGCGCCATCTACAACTTCCCCGAACTGCGCCAGGAGCTGCAGGACCTGGGCTACAGCTTCTGGTCCGAAGGCGACACCGAGGTGTTGCTCAAGGGTTACCACGCCTGGGGCGCGGCCTTGCTGCCCAAGCTCAATGGCATGTTCGCCCTGGCCATCTGGGAGCGCGACAACCAGCGCCTGTTCCTGGCCCGCGATCGCCTGGGCGTCAAGCCGCTGTACCTGTCGCGCAACGGCGAACGCCTGCGCTTCGCCTCGACCCTGCCGGCGCTGCTCAAGGGTGGCGACATCGACCCGATGATCGACCCCGTGGCGCTCAACCACTACCTCAACTTCCATGCCGTGGTGCCAGCGCCACGCACGTTGCTGGCCAACGTGCAGAAGCTCGAACCCGGCACCTGGATGCGCATCGACCGCCACGGTGAAATCGAACGTCAGACCTGGTGGCAGCTGCACTATGGCCCCAACCCGGACGAGCGCGACCTCGACCTGGAGGGCTGGACCACCCGCGTGCTCGACGCCACCCGCGATGCCGTGGCGATCCGCCAGCGCGCAGCCGTGGACGTTGGTGTGCTGCTGTCTGGCGGTGTCGACTCCAGCCTGCTGGTAGGCCTGCTGCGCGAAGTTGGCGTGGATGACCTGTCGACCTTCTCCATCGGCTTCGAGGATGCCGGCGGCGAACGCGGCGACGAGTTCCAGTACTCCGACCTGATCGCCAAGCATTACGGTACCCGCCACCACCAGCTGCGCATCGCTGAGCACGAGATCATCGAGCAGTTGCCAGCCGCCTTCCGCGCCATGAGCGAGCCGATGGTCAGCCATGACTGCATCGCCTTCTACTTGCTGTCGCGGGAAGTGGCCAAGCATTGCAAAGGCGTGCAGAGCGGCCAGGGCGCCGATGAGCTGTTCGCCGGCTACCACTGGTACCCGAAAGTGGACGGCGCCGAGGATGCCTTCGCCGCCTACCGTGACGCCTTCTTCGACCGCAGCCATGACGAGTACCGCGACACCGTCCAGGCCCCTTGGCTGCTGGAAACCGACGCTGCGGGCGACTTCGTCCGCGAGCACTTCGCCCGCCCTGGCGCACCCGATGCCGTGGACAAGGCACTGCGCCTGGACAGCACGGTGATGCTGGTGGACGACCCGGTCAAACGGGTCGATAACATGACCATGGCCTGGGGCCTGGAAGCACGCACGCCGTTCCTCGACTACCGCCTGGTCGAGCTGTCAGCGCGCATTCCGGCACGCTTCAAGCTGCCCGACGGTGGCAAGCAGGTGCTCAAGCAGGCCGCGCGGCGGGTAATCCCCCACGAAGTGATCGACCGCAAGAAGGGCTACTTCCCGGTGCCCGGCCTCAAGCACCTGGAAGGTGCGACCCTGGGCTGGGTGCGCGACCTGCTGACCGACCCGAGCCAGGACCGTGGGCTGTTCAACCCGGCCATGCTCGACCGCCTGCTGAGCAACCCACACGGCCAGCTCACCCCGCTGCGCGGCTCCAAGCTGTGGCAGCTGGCGGCCCTGAACCTGTGGCTCAGCGAACAAGGAATCTGACCGATGAAAGCCCACGAAATCGCTTACGGTCAGCGCCTTCTGCGCGGCCAGGCGCCGTCCTACGAGCGCCTGCAGGCGCGCCTGGCCGGCGACGGCAGCGAGCCCCACGACCAGCCGCGGGCCTTGCACTGTGGCTGGGGCCGCCTGCTGATCGGCCACACCTACCCGGACGCCGCCAGCCTTGCCGCCGCGCTGCAGGACGAACGCCCCGGCGAGCGCGACATCGCCCTGTACGTGGCGGCGCCCCAGCAGTTGCTGGCGCAAGCCCCGCAGCAGCTGTTTCTCGACCCCTCCGACACCCTGCGCCTGTGGTTCACCGACTACCGCCCGGCGCAGCGCGTGTTTCGCGGCTTCCGCGTGCGCCGGGCACAGAACCCCGGCGACTGGCAGGCGATCAATACCCTGTACCAGGCGCGCGGCATGCTGCCGGTCGACCCCGAACGGGTTACCCCGCGCCACCTCGGTGGCCCGGTGTACTGGCTGGCAGAGGATGAAGACAGCGGCGCGGTAATCGGCAGCGTCATGGGGCTGAACCACAGCAAGGCGTTCGACGACCCCGAACACGGCAGCAGCCTGTGGTGCCTCGCCGTAGACCCGCAGTGCACCCGCCCGGGCGTTGGCGAGGTGCTGGTGCGCCACCTGATCGAACACTTCATGAGCCGTGGCCTGACGTATCTGGACCTGTCGGTGCTGCACGACAATCGCCAGGCCAAACGCCTGTACGAGAAGCTTGGTTTTCGCAACCTGCCGACCTTCGCGGTCAAGCGCAGGAATGGCATCAACCAGCAACTGTTTCTTGGCCCCGGCCCGGAAGCCGGCCTCAATCCCTACGCCCGCATCATCGTCGACGAGGCCTTGCGCCGTGGCATCGAGGTACAGGTTGACGATGCCGCTGGTGGCCTGTTCACCCTCAGCCTCGGTGGTCGCCGCATTCGCTGCCGCGAGTCGCTGAGCGACCTGACCAGCGCCGTGACCATGACCCTGTGCCAGGACAAGCGCCTGACCCGGCAGGCCCTGCACAACGCCGGGCTGCAGGTGCCGGCGCAGCAGCTGGCCGGCAATGCCGACGACAACCTGGCGTTTCTCGACGAGCATGGCGCGGTGGTGGTCAAGCCGGTGGATGGCGAACAAGGCCAAGGCGTGGCGGTCAATCTGACCTGCATCGAGGAAGTGACCCAGGCCGTGGAAAATGCCCGCCGCTTCGACAGCCGCGTGCTGCTGGAAAGCTTCCATGCCGGCAGCGACCTGCGCATCCTGGTGATTGGTTATGAGGTGGTGGCAGCGGCGATTCGCCACCCGGCCCAGGTGATCGGTGATGGCAAGCACACGGTCCGCCAGCTGATCGAGGCGCAGAGTCGTCGGCGCCAGGCGGCAACCGGTGGCGAAAGCCGCATACCGCTGGATGACGAGACCGAGCGTACCCTGCTCGGCGTGGGCCTGGGTTACGACGATGTGCTGCCGGCCGGCCAGCGCCTGGCGGTGCGGCGCACGGCCAACCTGCATACCGGTGGCACACTGGAGGACGTGACCGAACGCCTGCACCCGGTGTTGGCCGATGCAGCGGTACGTGCGGCGCGAGCGCTGGAAATCCCGGTGGTGGGCCTGGACTTCATGGTCCGCGATGCCGAGCACCCGGATTACGTGATCATCGAAGCCAACGAGCGCGCCGGGCTGGCCAACCACGAACCGCAGCCGACGGCTGAACGGTTTGTCGACCTGCTGTTCCCTCATAGCCGGCCTCTGGCATGACACATCAATGGCCTCTTCGCCGTTCTCAGGGGATGTGAGATTCCTGTGGGAGCGGGTTCACCCGCGAAGAGGCCAGTACAGGAAACGAGGAATCCCCATGACCGAACGACTCCCCGAACCCGACCTCGACTACCTCAAGCGCGTCCTCCTGGAAATGCTCGCCATCCCCAGCCCGACCGGTTTCACCGACACCATCGTGCGCTACGTGGCCGAACGCCTGGATGAACTGGGCATTCCCTTCGAGCTGACCCGCCGCGGCACCATCCGCGCCACTCTCAAGGGCCGGCAGAGTTCGCCCGACCGCGCCGTGTCGGCCCACCTCGACACCATCGGCGCCAGCGTACGCCAATTGCAGGACAACGGCCGCCTGGCCCTGGCGCCGGTGGGCTGCTGGTCAAGTCGCTTCGCCGAGGGCAGCCGGGTCAGCGTGTTCACCGACACCGGCGTGTTCCGCGGCAGCGTGCTGCCGCTGATGGCCAGCGGCCACGCCTTCAACACTGCGATCGACCAGATGCCGGTCAGCTGGGAACACGTCGAGGTGCGCCTGGACGCCTACTGCACCACCCGCGCCGACTGTGAAGCACTCGGCATTGCCATCGGTGACTTCGTCGCCTTCGACCCGCTGCCGGAGTTCACTGAAAGTGGCCACATCAGCGCTCGCCACCTGGACGACAAAGCAGGCGTGGCAGCCCTGCTGGCGGCACTCAAGGCAGTGGTGGAAAGTGGCCGTCAACCGCTGATCGACTGCCACCCGTTGTTCACCATCACCGAAGAAACCGGCTCTGGCGCTGCCGCTGCCCTGCCCTGGGATGTCAGCGAGTTCGTCGGCATCGACATCGCCCCGGTCGCCCCCGGCCAGGCCTCAAGCGAGCATGCGGTGAGCGTGGCCATGCAGGATTCTTCCGGGCCGTACGATTACCACCTGTCACGCCACTTGCTGAAGCTGGCCGGCGACCAGGATGTCCCGGTACGCCGCGACCTGTTCCGCTATTACTTCAGCGATGCGCACTCGGCCGTGACTGCCGGGCATGACATCCGTACCGCGCTGGTGGCGTTCGGCTGCGATGCAACCCACGGCTACGAGCGGACCCATATCGACAGCCTGGCCGCGCTCAGCCGCCTGCTCTCGGCCTACCTGATCAGCCCACCAGTGTTCGCCAGCGATTCGCAACCGGCCAATGCCTCGCTCGAGCGCTTCAGCCACCAGCTGGAGCACGATGCGCAGATGGAGAGCGACACCCGGGTGCCGGCCGTGGACAGCCTGGTAGGAAACAAAAGCTGATGGGCGCAGAATCGCGTAGCATGCAAGGCCTGATGAACAAGACCGTGCGCTGCCCATGCTGATCCCCTACGACCAACTGCAAGCCGAAACACTGACCCGCCTGATCGAGGACTTCGTTACCCGCGATGGCACCGACAACGGCGACGACACCCCGCTGGAAACCCGCGTGCTGCGGGTGCGCCAGGCGTTGGCCAAGGGCCAGGCGTTCATCCTCTTCGACCTGGAGAGCCAGCAGTGCCAGTTGCTCGCCAAGCATGATGTGCCCCGCGAACTGCTCGACTGACATCGAGCCGTTCGCAGGTGCTGCAGGAGCGGCCTTGTGTCGCGAATGGGCCGCAAAGCGGCCCAGGATATCAGCGGCGACGCCGAGAATACTGGGGCTGCTGTGCAGCGCTTCGCGACGCAAGGCCGCTCCTACGTGGGCCGGCGCAGGTCAATCAGCCTTGCGCTCTGCCGCCGCCTTGATGCGCCGATAGACTTCGGCCCGGTGCACCGACACATTGCGTGGTGCTTCCACGCCAAAACGCACCATGCCATTGCGCGACTCCACTATCTTGATCCGAATATCGTCACCCACAGTGATGACTTCGCCTACTTCACGCCCAATCACCAACATGCTCCGGCCTCCTCGCAACAGGAAAAGTCGCAGAGTGCTTGGGGATATTCGTCTGGACAATACTTCGCCAGCAATTCAGAGCAGGCCTACAAGGCCAGGTAATTTCTCCTACAGACAACGCCTGCAATCAGCGCGGTTGCGCCTTGGCCCGCATCTTTAACGCCATGTCCGCCATCTCGTCGTACAGCCGCTCCGGGGTTTGCCGTTTGAGTTGCCAGGCCTGGCGCCCGGCCTCATGGGGCAGGATCAGGAACTCACCCGCGGCGACTTGTTGATGGATGTAGTCAGCAATATCTGCCGCACTGATCGGTGAGCCCTCCAGGAGTTTGCCGACCTGAGCCTTCATCGCCGGGTTCGGCCCGCGGAAGGAGTCGAGCAGGTTTGTCTGGAAGAACGACGGGCATACCACGTGCACCGCCACTTCAAGCTGGCGCAGCTCCACCAGCAGGCTTTCCGACAGCGCCAGCACACCAGCCTTGGCAACGTTGTAGTTGCTCATCCCCGGCCCCTGCATCAGGGCCGCCATCGAAGCCACGTTGATGATGCGCCCCTTGCTGCGTTCGAGCTGCGGCAGGAACGCCTTGCAGCCTTTGACCACGCCCATCAGGTTGACCGCGATCTGCCAGTCCCAGTCCTCCAGCGACAGCTCGGCGAAGAAACCGCCCGAGGCGACACCGGCGTTGTTGACGATCACATCGATGCCGCCGAACCTTTCTTCGCAGGCCTGGGCCAGGGCAGTGAGCTGGCTGTAATCGCGCACGTCGCAGCGCTGGACGAAGCCATCGCCGCCTGCAGCCCTTGCCATTTCCAGGGTTTCGCGCAGGCCCGCTTCGTTGACATCGGCCAGCGCCAGGCTCCAGCCCTCGCGCGCCCAGCGCAGGGCGATCTCGCGGCCGAGGCCAGAGCCGGCGCCAGTGATCATGATGCGGTTTTGCATGGTGGCACGCCTTGTTCTGACAGGTTGTGCAATGAGTCTAATCAAGGCCTTCGTGGGTGGCAGGGTTCATCAGGATAGTGAATGGGCAGGCATGACTGCGTGGTCAGGTCCGGCCTCTTCGCGGCTAAAGCCGCTCCTACAGGTACTGTACTGGCCTCAGGCCTGAGGTGATCCCTGTGGGAGCGGCTTTAGCCGCGAAGAGGCCGGCACAGGCAGTATTCAAATGGAATCTTTCGCAAGCGGCAGCAGTCCGAATTAGCAAGAGGCCAGCAATCCGAGGCCCTTGACCCTCAACCACGCAAGGACTCCGTCATGACCACGATTCTCATCATTATCCTGATCCTTCTGCTGATTGGTGGCTTACCGGTCTTTCCGCACTCGCGCAGCTGGGGCTATGGCCCATCCGGCATCGTCGGCGTGGTGCTGGTGATTCTGCTGGTGCTGTTGTTGCTAGGCATGATCTAGCCGGCACAAACGAAAAACCGCGCCGAGGCGCGGTTTTTCATTGCCGGATGGATCAGTGCGAAACGGCGCCGGAAGCCCCCAGGCCGGTCTGCGAGCGGACGAACTGCGGGAAGAACTTGGCACGTTCGTCATCCGCGGCCTTGGACTTGTCGGTGACCGAGAAGAACCAGATACCGACGAAGGCGATGATCATCGAGAACAGCGCTGGGTATTCGTACGGGTAGATGGCTTTTTCATGACCAAGGATCTGCACCCAGATGGTCGGGCCGAGGATCATCAGCCCAACCGCACTCACCAGGCCCAGCCAGCCGCCAATCATGGCGCCGCGGGTGGTCAGCTTCTTCCAGTACATCGAGAGCAGCAGCACCGGGAAGTTGCAGCTGGCGGCGATGGAGAACGCCAGGCCGACCATGAAGGCGATGTTCTGCTTCTCGAACAGGATACCCAGGCCGATCGCCAGCACGCCAAGGGCGATGGTGGTGATCTTCGACACGCGGATCTCGTCCTTGTCGTTGGCCTTGCCCTTGCGCCAGACGCTGGCGTAGAGGTCGTGGGAAACCGCCGAGGCACCGGCCAAGGTAAGGCCGGCTACCACTGCCAGGATGGTGGCGAAGGCCACGGCCGAGATGAAGCCGAGGAACACGCTGCCACCCACGGCATCGGCCAGGTGCACCGCCGCCATGTTGTTGCCACCGATCAGGGCGCCAGCGGCGTCCTTGAATTCCGGGTTGGTGCTGACCAGCAGGATTGCACCGAAGCCAATGATGAAGGTGAGGATGTAGAAGTAGCCAATGAAGCCGGTCGCGTACAGCACGCTCTTGCGCGCTTCCTTGGCGTCACTGACGGTGAAGAAGCGCATCAGGATGTGTGGCAGGCCAGCGGTACCGAACATCAGCGCCAGGCCCAGCGAGAATGCCGAGATCGGGTCCTTGACCAAGCCGCCCGGGCTCATGATTGCCTCGCCCTTGGCGTGTACCTTGATCGCTTCGGAGAACAGCGTGTTGAAGTCGAAGCCGACGTGCTTCATCACCATCAGTGCCATGAAGCTGGCACCGGACAGCAGCAGCACCGCCTTGATGATCTGTACCCAGGTGGTGGCCAGCATGCCGCCGAACAGCACGTACAGGCACATCAGGATACCCACCAGGATTACCGCGACGTGGTAGTCCAGGCCGAACAGCAGCTCGATCAGCTTGCCCGCGCCCACCATCTGCGCGATCAGGTAGAACGCCACCACCACCAGCGAACCGGAGGCCGACAGCGTGCGAATTTCCTTCTGCCCGAGACGGTACGAGGCGACGTCGGCGAAGGTGTACTTGCCGAGGTTGCGCAGGCGTTCGGCAATCAGGAAGAGGATGATCGGCCAGCCGACCAGGAACCCGATCGAATAGATCAGGCCGTCGTAGCCGGAGGTGAACACCAGGGCGGAAATACCCAGGAACGAGGCCGCCGACATGTAGTCACCGGCAATCGCCAGGCCGTTCTGGAAACCGGTGATCTTGCCACCGGCAGCGTAGTAGTCCGCCGCCGACTTGTTGCGTTTGGAAGCCCAGTAGGTGATGCCGAGGGTGAAGGCGACGAAGGCCACGAACATGGCGATCGCCGGGACGTTGAGCGGTTGTTTCTGCACCTCGCCGGTCAGGGCATCGGCGGCCCACACGGCGGGTGCGAAGGCTCCGCAGGCCAGTACGGCCAAGGCTTTGGCGTGGCGAATCATTGTTGCGCCTCCTTCAGGATGGCCTTGTTCAGCTCATCGAACTCGCCGTTGGCGCGGCGCACGTAGATGGCGGTCAGGACGAATGCCGAAACGATCAGGCCGACGCCCAGGGGAATACCCCAGGTAATCGACGAGTCAGGGCTGAGCTTGGCGCCCAGAATCTGAGGACCGTAGGCGATCAGGAGGATGAAGGCACAGTAGAGGCCGAGCATGATCGCCGAAAGTATCCAGGCGAACCGTTCACGTTTGCTGACCAGCTCCTTGAAGCGCGGGCTGTTTTGTATCGAGAGGTAAATGCTGTCGTTCATTGTTTTTGTCCTAGCAGCACAGGTAGGGGATGGAACCCACACCCTTACTTTATGCAGCTGTTGGACGCCAACCAGACGACCTTAGTCTTAGATGCAACGGTGTTTTACCGATTGCGTAACAAACAGAGGGGCCTTTCGCGGATAAATCCGCTCCTACAGGCGTTGCATGCCCCTGTAGGAGCGGATTTATCCGCGATGAATCAAAACTGGCCCTAGCGGCAGTTACTTGCCAGTCCACTCCTTCACGCGATCAGGATGCTTGGCCACCCAGTCCTTGGCCGCCGCCTCAGGCTTGGCGCCTTCCTGGATCGCCAGCATCACCTCGCCGATCTCATCCTTGGACTGCCAGCTGAACTTCTTCAGGAAGTCCGCCACTTCCGGTGCCTTGGTCGCCAGCTCCTTGCTGCCGATGCTGTTCACGGTCTCAGCCGCGCCATACACGCCTTTCGGGTCTTCGAGGAACTTCAGCTTCCACTTGGCGAACATCCAGTGCGGCACCCAGCCGGTCACTGCAATCGACTGTTGCTTGGCATACGCGCGGCCCAGCTCGGCGGTCATCGCCGCGCCGGAACTGGCCTGCAGTTTGTACCCGGTCAGGTCGTAGTCCTTGATCGCCTGGTCGGTCTTGATCATCACCCCGGAGCCGGCATCGATACCGACGATCTTTTGCTTGAAGCTGCTGTCGGTCTTGAGGTCGGCAATGCTCACGGCCTTGACGTACTCGGGGACGATCAGGCCAATCTTGGCATCCTTGAAGTTCGCGCCGTAGTCGACCACGTTGTCCTTGTTCTTGGCCCAGTATTCACCGTGGGTTACCGGCAGCCAGGCCGAGAGCATGGCGTCGAGCTTGCCGGTGGCCACACCCTGCCACATGATGCCGGTGGCAACCGCCTGCAGCTTCACGTCGTAGCCGAGTTTCTGCTTGATCACTTCCGCGGCCACGTTGGTGGTCGCCACACTGTCGGCCCAACCATCCACGTAACCAATGCTTACTTCTTTGGCCATGGCCTGTGCAGCGCCCATGGCCAATACCAGGGCGGTGCCCACACCCAGGAAACGGCGCATTCTTGTAAAAGTAGCCATCAAAGCATCCCCTCGTCAGGTCTTGGAGATTGCATCATCTTCCTGCAACAAAGGTCGACCTGCTCCCACTGCGACCTGTACCTGCCCCATATGCGACAGCACTATGCCATTAGCGGCATCGGCCTACGCCGGCCTGCGCGATCCTTGCATGCCAAAGGATTGGCGCCGGGCTACTATCTAACGTTTTGCGCCTGACGATGGACCGCCCGATGCCTGATGCTTCCCGCTTGTTGCTGCCGTTGTACCTGCTCGCCTGCCTGCTTGCCCTGCTCGGCCTGGGGGCGCTCTGGTACGGGCTGGGCAAGCCCGTCGTGCTGCCTGACGCAGCCAGCCCCACGCATAAACTGCAGTGCGCGTCGTACACGCCGTTCGACAAGGACCAGTCGCCATTCGACCAGCCCTTCCGCCTGCGCCCTGCGCGCATGGACGCCGACCTGGCGTTGCTGGCCGAGCGATTCCAGTGCATCCGCACCTATTCCATGACCGGCCTTGAGGCAATCCCGGCGTTGGCACGCAAGCATGGCCTGAAGGTGATGCTCGGGGCCTGGGTCAACGCCAACCCGGTCGACACCGAGAAGGAGGTAGCCGCGCTGATCGCCGCCGCCAATGCCAACCCGGACGTGGTCAGCGCGGTAATCGTCGGCAACGAGGCGCTGCTGCGCAAGGAAGTCACCGGCGAGCGGCTGGCCGCGCTGATCAACACGGTGAAAAGCCAGGTCAAGGTGCCGGTGACCTACGCCGATGTCTGGGAATTCTGGTTGCAGCACCCGCAGGTGGCGCCAGCAGTGGACTTTCTGACCATCCACTTGTTGCCCTACTGGGAAGACGACCCGCGCGGTATCGATGACGCCCTGGTGCATGTCGCCGAGGTACGGCGGGCATTCGGCACCCGCTTTGCGCCCAAGGACATCTTCATTGGCGAAACCGGTTGGCCCAGCGAAGGCCGCCAACGCGAGACCGCCGTCCCCAGCCGGGCAAACGAGGCACGTTTCATTCGGGGGTTCGTCAGCATGGCCGAGGCCAATGGTTGGCACTACAACCTGATCGAAGCGTTCGACCAGCCGTGGAAGCGCGCCAGCGAAGGCGCTGTGGGTGGTTATTGGGGGCTCTACGATGCCGACCGCCAGGACAAGGGAGTGCTCGAAGGGCCGGTCAGCAACCTGCATTACTGGCCGCAGTGGTTGCTGGCAAGCGTGCTGTTGATGGTGGCCACGCTGCTGATGGCCGGGCGCCCTGCTACACCGCTGGCGGCCTTGCTGCTACCGCTGCTGGCCGCCTTTGGCGCGGGCTGCCTGGGTTTGTGGGGCGAGTTGATGCGCACCCATGCGCGGTTTGCCGGGGAATGGCTGTGGGCAGTGGTGCTGGCCGGGTTGAACCTGCTGGTGCTGGCCCATGAAGCTTTGGCCCTGGTGCACCGCACAGGCTGGCGCGAGCGACTGTTCGGTTGGCTACAGGCGTGGGCGGGATGGCTATTGCTGGCGGCGGGGTTTGCCGCGGCGGTGAGCATGCTGGCGATGGTGTTCGACCCGCGCTACCGCAGCTTCCCGAGCGTGGCGCTGGCATTGCCGGCGGTGGTGTACCTGCTGAGGCCGGTGGCTTCACGGCGAGCGGAGGTGGCGTTGCTGGCGTTCATCGTCGGGGCCGGGGTGTTGCCGCAGTTGTA
Source organism: Pseudomonas sp. URMO17WK12:I7 (assembly GCF_003269045.1). Taxonomy (NCBI): domain Bacteria; kingdom Pseudomonadati; phylum Pseudomonadota; class Gammaproteobacteria; order Pseudomonadales; family Pseudomonadaceae; genus Pseudomonas; species Pseudomonas sp. URMO17WK12:I7. The sequence continues at coordinate 128,320 of NZ_QLTL01000009.1, forward strand.
TCGGGAAGGGCTGGAGAATCAGCAGGCTTGGGGCTGGGCGGTGGTCAGTGTGTTGATGACTTCGGCCCTCTGGCGAAGCTTGCGGTTTGGCAAACGATTGTAGGAGCGGCCTTGTGTCGCGAAAGGGCCGCGCAGCGGCCCCAGCATTTTCCGCAGTGATGCTGGCATCCTGGGGCCGCTGCGCGGCCCTTTCGCGACACAAGGCCGCTCCTACAAATACCGCGTAGTTTTTCAGGCAACGGTTTGCCGCACCAGCCGCAACCCCGCCAGCACCACCACGAACACCGCAATGCTGGCGGTATACAGCACCAGGGCAGGAATGCCGAACACCAGCGCCAGCACCGCCAGCCACCACCCGACGCGCCCGGTAACTGCCTGCGCGAGCAAGGCCAGCCCGAGCCCGGCCCAGGCCATCACCTGGAAGTGAATGCCCAACCCCAGCAGCGCGCGTATCTGGCACTGCCAGTGGTCGCCTGGCACCGCGCACAACCCGACCCACTGTCCATCTTCCATCAACCCATAGCGCACGCCATAACTGGCCGCGAGCCAGAGCGCCAGAAACATCAGCAGTAGAGCGGCCGGCAGCGATCGAGACATCCCATTCTCCAATAGCGGTAATCGAAATCATCCATGATCACCCAAGCACAGTTCTAAGGCAAAATCACAACCCTGCAGCTATGTTGCAGATAACAAGCACACCAAAGGCCCCCGCACTTGGCAACTTTGCCAAGGCAGCCGTGGTCCTAGCCTGCGTACTGCACGACCTTGAACCTTCTGGGGGAATACATGCTTCGATCTTGGCGCCTCGCCGCCCTTCTTGGCGGCCTGCTCATGGCTGCGACCGCTTCGGCGCGGGATATCGACGCCGCGAGCTACGGCTACCCCTTGACCAACCCGTTCGAGGCGACCATCGCCACCACGCCGCCGGAGCAGCGCCCAACCCTGCCCAGCGACGATGACATCGACCAGTCCGACTACAGCCTGAACCTGCGCCCCGAGCGCGAGTTCATCCTGCCCGACAACTTCTGGGCGGTGAAGAAGCTCAAGTACCGACTGGCGCGTCAGGACCACGAGGCACCGCTGATCTTTATTATTGCCGGTACCGGTGCGCCCTACTCCAGCAGCATCAACGAATACCTCAAGAAGCTGTTCTACCAGGCCGGCTTCCACGTGGTGCAGCTGTCGTCGCCGACCAGCTACGACTTCATGAGCGCCGCCTCGCGCTTCGCCACCCCCGGGGTCAGCCAGGAAGACGCCGAAGACATGTACCGGGTGATGCAAGCCGTGCGTGCCCAGCACCCGCGCCTGCCGGTCAGCGAGTACTACCTCACCGGCTACAGCCTGGGCGCGCTGGACGCCGCATTCGTCAGCCACCTGGACGAAACCCGGCGCAGCTTCAACTTCAAGCGCGTGCTGCTGCTCAATCCACCCGTCAACCTGTACACCTCGATCAACAACCTCGACAAACTGGTGCAGACCCAGGTCAAGGGCATCGACCGCAGCACAACGTTCTATGAACTGATGCTGGAGAAGCTCACCCGCTACTTCCAGGACAAGGGCTACATCGACCTCAACGACGCCCTGCTGTACGACTTCCAGCAGTCGAAACAGCACCTGTCCAACGAACAGATGGCCATGCTCATCGGCACCTCGTTCCGCTTCTCGGCGGCCGACATCGCCTTCACCTCCGACCTGATCAACCGCCGCGGCCTGATCATTCCACCGAAGTTCCCGATCACCGAGGGCAGCAGCCTGACGCCGTTCTTCAAGCGTGCGCTGCAATGCGACTTCGATTGCTACATGACCGAGCAGGTGATCCCTATGTGGCGCGCCCGCACCGATGGCAACAGCATCCTGCAGCTGGTCAACCAGGTCAGCCTGTATGCGCTGGAAGACTACCTGCACAACAGCGACAAGATCGCCGTGATGCACAACGCCGACGACGTCATCCTCGGCCCCGGCGACATCGGTTTCCTGCGCAAGATGTTTGGCGATCGCCTGACCCTTTACCCCCATGGCGGCCATTGCGGCAACCTCAATTACCGCGTCAACAGCGACGCCATGCTGGAGTTCTTCCGTGGCTAACAAATTCCTCCTCGCCACCGCACTGCTAGTCGTCGCCGGCAATGCCCTGGCCGCGGAAACCGCGCCAAGGGCCAGCGTGATCGAAGCCGACCCGCAGGTGGCCGGCCCCGCACCGCTTTCGCCCGAGGCCGATGGCTTCATCGACCCCCTGCGCGAACTGAAATTCAACCCTGGGCTCGACCAGCGCGAATTCGAACGTTCCACCCTGGAAGCGTTGAACGTGTACGACCCGCTGGAATCGGTGAACCGGCGCATTTATCACTTCAACTACCGTCTCGACCAATGGGTGCTGCTGCCACTGGTCAACGGCTACCAGTACGTCACCCCCAGCTTCGTACGCACCGGGGTGAGCAACTTCTTCAACAACCTGGGTGACGTGCCGAACCTGTTCAACAGCGTGCTGCAGCTCAAGGCCAAGCGCTCGGCAGAAATCACCGCGCGGCTGATGTTCAACACCATCATCGGTGTGGGCGGCTTGTGGGACCCGGCCACCAGCATGGGCCTGCCGCGCCAGAGCGAAGACTTTGGCCAGACCCTGGGCTTCTATGGCGTGCCGGAGGGGCCGTACCTGATGTTGCCGGTGCTCGGCCCCTCGAACCTGCGCGACACCACCGGGCTGGTGGTGGACTATGCCGGCGAGCAGGCGGTCAATTACCTGAACGTGGCCGAGGCCACCAAAGATCACCCGGAGATCTTTGCCTTGCGCGTGGTGGACAAGCGTTACACCACCAAATTCCGCTATGGGCAGCTCAACTCACCGTTCGAGTACGAGAAAGTGCGGTATGTGTATACCCAGGCGCGCAAGCTGCAGATCGCCGAATAAGCGGGCCTGGCCTCTTCGCGGGTAAACCCGCTCCCACAGGGGTCACCTCAGGCCAGTGACCTGCGCAATACCTGTGGGAGCGGCTTTAGCCGCGAAGAGGCCAATACAGACGGCATCAAATGCCCAGGAACTGGCACAACTCGCGCTTCTTGGCCAGGGCATCGCGCCGCCCCAGTTCGATCAGCTCGCTGCAATAACTGGCCTCGAACAACAGATAGCTCAGCACCCCTGCCCCGCTGGTCCGAGTCGCGCCCGGGCCACGCAGGAACAGGCGCAACGCCGCCGGCAGCTCGCGCCGGTGCCGCGCTGCAATCTCATCCAGCGGTTGGCTTGGAGCCACCACCAGCACCTCGATCGGTGCCAGCCCGAGGCCCCGTGCATCCAGGTGCGCTGGCAACATCCGGCTGAGGTGGTTGAGCCGTTGCAGCAGTTCGATGTCGTCTTCAAGGCTGTCGATGAAGGTGCTGTTGAGCATGTGCGCGCCGATCTGCGCCAGGCTCGGCTGCTGGCCGCTGAACCTGCGCTGCACTGGCATCGGCGCCGCCGGGCGCTGCGGGTTGCCACTGACCCCGACCACCAGCACCCGGCTGGCACCCAGATGCAGGGCCGGGCTGATGGGCGCCGACTGGCGCACCGCACCGTCGCCGTAATACTCGTCGCCCAGGCGCACCGGTGCAAACAGCAGCGGGATCGCGGCGCTGGCCAGCAGGTGATCGATGGTCAACGGCGTAGGCACACCGATGCGGCGGTGGCGCAGCCAGGCGTCGATGGTGCCGCGCCCTTGGTAGAAGGTGACCGCCTGGCCGCTTTCGTAGCCGAATGCGGTCACGGCGACGGCCTGTAGCTGCTCGGCGGCGATGGCGTGGCCGATGCCATCCAGGTCCAGGTGCGAGGCCAACAGCCCCCGCAAGGGGCTGCTGTCGAGCAAGGCCACCGGCACCTGGCCACCCACTCCCAGCAGGCTGTGGCCGACGAAGCGGCTGGCCTGGCGCACCACGCCGGGCCAGTCACTGCGGATGACCAGATGGCTGCGAAAGTTCTGCCAGAACGTGGTGAGGCGCTGCACGGTGTCGTTGAAACGGGTGGCGCCACTGGCCAGGGTCACTGCATTGATGGCGCCGGCCGAAGTGCCGACGATGACCGGGAACGGGTTGCGGGCGCCGGGTGGCAGCAGCTCGGCAATGCCGGCGAGAACGCCGACCTGATAGGCGGCCCGGGCGCCGCCGCCAGAAAGGATCAGACCGGTTACCGGAGGTGGCGCCATGGATTCCTTCCTGGATCAGCTGTTTTCAGGCCCGGCCCAATCGCCGGCAAGCCGGCCCCCACAGGTATCACACAGCTTTCAAGGCCAGTGGTGTACCTGTGGCAGCTGGCTTGCCGGCGATAGAGCCGGTACAGGCAACACAAAGTTCAGCGTTTTTTCTTGTCATACAGCCGCGGCGCGCCCTCAGGCCGCGACTTGAAGCGCCGGTGCGCCCACAGGTACTGCTCGGGGCATTCACGCAGCACGCCTTCGACCCACTGGTTGATCCGCAGGCAATCGGCCTCTTCGCTCTCACCGGGGAAGCCCTCCAGTGGCGGGTGAATGACCAGACGATAGCCGCTTCCGTCCTCCAGGCGCTTCTGGGTGAACGGAATCACCTGCGCCTTGCCCAGACGGGCAAACTTGGTGGTCGCGGTGACCGTGGCCGCCGGAATACCGAACAACGGCACGAAGATGCTTTGCTTGGCGCCGTAGTCCTGGTCTGGTGCGTACCAGATCGCCCGGCCCGAGCGCAGCAGCTTGAGCATGCCACGTACGTCATCACGCTCCACCGCCAGCGAATCGAGGTTATGCCGCTCACGGCCACTGCGCTGGATGAAGTCGAACAGCGGGTTGCCGTGCTCGCGGTACATGCCGTCGATGGTGTGGGCCTGGCCAAGCAGCGCGGCGCCGATTTCCAGGGTGGTGAAGTGCACCGCCATCAGAATGGCGCCCTGCCCGGCCTGCTGCGCAGCCTGCAGGTGTTCGAGGCCTTCGATGTGAGCCAGGCGCGCCAGGCGGGCCTTTGGCCACCACCAGCTCATGGCCATTTCGAAGAAGGCGATACCGGTGGAAGCGAAGTTGGCCTTGAGCAGGCGCCGCCGTTCGTCGTCGGACAGCTCCGGGAAGCACAGCTCGAGGTTGCGCGCGGCAATGCGCCGGCGCTCGCCGGCCACACGGTACATCAGCGCGCCCAGGGCACTGCCGAGCCACAGCAGGGCACGGTAAGGCAACTGCACCACCAGCCACAGCAGGCCCAGGCCAAGCCACAGGCCCCAGAATCGCGGGTGGAGGAAGTAGGGTCGAAAACGCGGGCGTTCCATTGAAGCTTCCGGCAAGACAAAGACCGGGCATTCTACATCGGATCGGCACCGGTTGCGGCCGACCGGTCTTATCGTTATAAGTCAGGGCACTTTTTTCGCAACAAGCCGTCTATGCAGACCATGAGCCCAAACCACACACCCGACACCGCCTCCGTGTTCCAGCTCAAGGGCAGCATGCTCGCCATCACTGTGCTGGAACTGGGGCGCAACGACCTGGAAGCCCTCGACCGCCAGCTGGCAGCGAAAGTGGCCCAGGCCCCCAATTTCTTCAGCAATACGCCGCTGGTGCTGGCGCTGGACAAGCTGCCAGCCGACGAAGGGGCGATCGACCTGCCCGGGCTGATGCGTATCTGCCGCCACCATGGCCTGCGAACCCTGGCGATCCGCGCCAACCGCATCGAGGACATCGCCGCGGCGATCGCCATCGACCTGCCGGTGCTGCCGCCGTCTGGCGCGCGCGAGCGGCCGCTGGAACCTGAGCCCGAGGTGAAGAAACCCGAACCGGCACAGGCTCCTGTGCCACCCCCGGAGCCTGTGCAAGAGGTGCGCCCGACCCGCATCATCACTTCACCGGTGCGTGGCGGCCAGCAGATCTACGCCCAGGGTGGCGACCTGATCGTCACCGCCTCGGTCAGCCCGGGCGCGGAACTTCTCGCCGATGGCAACATCCATGTGTACGGCGCCATGCGCGGCCGTGCCCTGGCCGGGATCAAAGGCAATACCAAGGCGCGTATCTTCTGCCAGCAGATGACCGCCGAAATGGTCTCGATCGCCGGCCAGTACAAGGTGTGCGAAGACCTGCGCCGCGACCCGCTGTGGGGCGCCGGCGTGCAAGTCAGCCTGTCCGGTGACGTGTTGAACATCACCCGTCTTTAACGGATACTTGCCGTCATTTTTAGAGCAACTTTTTTATCTGTTGCCGTTTTTTTGCTTTTTGCTGGGACACGTGTCCCGACTTATTTAGGGGTGAAACACCTTGGCCAAGATTCTCGTCGTTACTTCCGGCAAGGGGGGTGTGGGCAAGACCACCACCAGCGCCGCCATCGGCACCGGCCTCGCACTGCGCGGCCACAAGACGGTCATCGTCGACTTCGACGTGGGCCTGCGTAACCTCGACCTGATCATGGGCTGCGAGCGCCGCGTGGTGTATGACTTCGTCAACGTGGTCAACGGCGAAGCCAACCTGCAGCAAGCCCTGATCAAGGACAAGCGCCTCGAGAACCTGTTCGTGCTGGCCGCCAGCCAGACCCGCGACAAGGACGCGCTGACCCAGGAAGGCGTGGAAAAGGTCCTGATGGACCTGAAAGAGCAGTTTGAGTACGTCATCTGCGACTCCCCGGCCGGTATCGAGAAAGGCGCCCACCTGGCGATGTACTTCGCCGACGAAGCCATCGTCGTGACCAACCCGGAAGTCTCCTCGGTACGTGACTCGGACCGCATGCTGGGCATCCTGTCGAGCAAGTCGCGCCGCTCCGAGAACGGCGAAGAGCCGATCAAGGAACACCTGCTGATCACCCGTTACCACCCCGAGCGCGTGGTGAAGGGCGAAATGCTCAGCGTCGCCGACGTCGAAGAAATCCTGTCGATCAAGCTCAAGGGCGTGATCCCCGAGTCCCAAGCCGTGCTCAAGGCTTCCAACCAGGGTATCCCGGTCATCCTCGACGACCAGAGCGATGCCGGCCAGGCCTACAGCGACGCGGTCGACCGCCTGCTGGGCAAAGAGAAGCCGATGCGCTTCATCGATGTACAGAAGAAGGGATTCTTCGAGCGCATTTTCGGGAGCAAATAAACCATGAACCTTTTTGACTTCTTTCGTGGCAGGCAGAAACAGACCAGCGCGTCGGTAGCGAAAGAGCGTCTACAGATCATCGTGGCGCACGAGCGCGGCCAACGCAGCGAGCCGGACTACCTGCCGGCGCTGCAGAAAGAACTGCTGGAAGTGATCCGCAAGTACGTGAACATCGGCAACGACGATGTGCACATCGAGCTGGAAAACCAGGGCAGCTGCTCGATTCTGGAGCTGAACATCACCTTGCCTGATCGCTGATCCGGCTGAAAGTTGGGGCTGCTTTGCAGCCCTTTCCGACCGGTCCGACGCCCCGGCAAGGCCGCTCCTACAGGGAATACGCGATTCCTGTTGGAGCGGCCTTGCCGGGGCGTCGGACCGGTCGGAAAGGGCCGCAAAGCGGCCCCAATGGTTTTTCCCGATTTGACCGAGACCCTGCAATGCCGCTGTCCAACATCCAGATCCTCCATGAAGACGCCGCCATTCTGGTGATCAACAAGCCGACTTTGCTGCTGTCGGTCCCCGGCCGTGCCGAAGACAACAAGGACTGCCTGATCACCCGCCTGCAGGAAAACGGCTACCCGGACGCGCTGATCGTGCACCGCCTGGACTGGGAAACCTCCGGCATCATCCTGCTGGCCCGCGATGCCGATAGCCACCGCGAGCTGTCGCGCCAGTTCCACGACCGCGAAACCGAAAAGGCCTACACCGCGTTGTGCTGGGGCCAACCGGCGCTGGACAGCGGCAGCATCGACCTGCCGCTGCGCTACGACCCGCCCACCAAACCACGGCACGTGGTGGACCATGAACAGGGCAAGCACGCCCTGACCTTCTGGCGCATCGTCGAGCGCTGCGGGGATCATTGCCGGGTCGAGCTGACACCGATCACCGGCCGCTCGCACCAGCTGCGCGTGCACATGTTGTCGATCGGCCATCCTCTGCTGGGTGACCGCCTGTATGCCAACCCCCAGGCGCTGGCGGCGCACGAGCGGCTGTGCCTGCATGCCTCGATGCTGAGCTTCACCCACCCGGTCAGCGGCGAGCGCTTGAAGTTCGAGTGCCCTGCCCCGTTCTGATCTTGCTGGGCCTGTACCGGCCTCTTCGCGGCTGAAGCCGCTCCCACAGGTATTGCACAGCCTTGAGAGCAGTGCGGTCCCAGTGGGAGCGGCTTTAGCCGCGAAGAGGCCGACACAAATTGTCGACTCAATAGGCTAAACTCGCGCCACTGCTGTCTGGAGTGAGTTATGCGCGAAGCACTGAATACCGGCCTGATTGAATTCCTCAAGGCCTCCCCGACGCCCTTCCATGCCACCGCCAGCCTGGCCCAGCGCCTGGAGGCGGCCGGCTACCAGCGCCTGGACGAGCGTGACAGCTGGGCCACGGTGCCTGGTGGACGCTACTACGTTACCCGCAACGACTCCTCGATCATCGCCCTCAAGCTGGGCAAGCAGCCGCCGCTGCTGAACGGCATCCGCATGGTCGGTGCGCACACCGACAGCCCGTGCCTGAGGGTCAAGCCGCAGCCCGAACTGCAGCGCCAGGGCTTCCTGCAACTGGGTGTGGAAGTGTATGGCGGCGCGCTGCTTGCGCCGTGGTTCGACCGCGACCTGTCGCTGGCCGGGCGGGTCACCTTCCGCCGTGACGGCAAGGTCGAGAGCCAGCTGATCGACTTCAAGCTGCCGATCGCGATCATTCCCAACCTGGCCATCCACCTGAACCGCACCGCCAACGAAGGCTGGCAGATCAACCCGCAGAACGAACTGCCCCCCATTCTGGCTCAGGTGGCCGGTGACGAGCGCATCGACTTTCGCGCCGTGCTCACCGAGCAACTGGCCCGCGAGCATGACCTCAACGCCGACGTCGTGCTGGATTACGAGCTGAGCTTCTACGATACCCAGGACGCTGCGCTGATCGGCCTTAACGGTGACTTCATCGCCGGCGCCCGCCTGGACAACCTGCTGTCGTGCTATGCCGGCCTGCAGGCGCTGCTGGCCGCCGACAGCGACGAGACCTGCGTGCTGGTGTGCAACGACCATGAAGAAGTCGGCAGCTGCTCGGCCTGCGGTGCCGACGGCCCTATGCTCGAACAGACGCTGCAGCGCCTGCTGCCGGACGGCGATGCCTACGTGCGTACCATCCAGCGCTCGCTGATGGTCTCGGCCGACAACGCCCACGGCGTGCACCCCAACTACGCCGACAAGCACGACGGCAACCACGGCCCCAAGCTCAACGCCGGGCCGGTGATCAAGGTCAACAACAACCAGCGCTACGCCACCAACAGCGAAACCGCCGGGTTCTTCCGCCACCTGTGCATGGCCGAGGAAGTGCCGGTGCAGAGTTTCGTGGTACGCAGCGACATGGGTTGTGGTTCGACCATCGGGCCGATCACGGCCAGCCATCTTGGCGTGCGTACGGTAGATATCGGCTTGCCGACCTTTGCCATGCATTCGGTTCGTGAACTGTGCGGCAGCCATGACCTGGCGCACCTGGTGAAGGTGCTGTCGGCGTTCTACCGGAGCCGCGAGCTGCCTTGAGATCCTGGGGAGTGCTGTGCCCCCCTTTCGCACCACAAGGCCGCTCCGACAGAAATCGCATAGCCGCTGCAGGACCGGCCTTGTGTCGCGAAAGGGCTGCACAGCAGCCCGAGAATTCCTCAGGCCAATTGCTGCTCAGGATCAATCCCCCTTCTGCCCAACCCGCTATGCTTGTTGTATGGCTCCCAAAGCAGAAGGACCGCTGCCCATGTCCCCTTTCCTTTCACTGTTCGTGCCGGTGTTCCTGTTCCTGATGCTGCTGACCATCGGCTTCAGCATGCGCGAGCGCAATATCGGCGTGCTGATGATGTGGATCGGCACGCTGGGCATTTTTGGCCTCACCTGCTGGACGATCCTGGAGAAACTGCCGACATAAACCTCTACACTCGGTCAATCGTTTGACCTGAGGTAGATTTCCCGGTGCCAGCCTTTCTGCGTTGCCTAGCCCTGCTGCTGTTCATCTTCATGTCCCCGGTACAGGCGGCGAGCTTGCCCAGCCTGTTGGGCTCCAGCGCCCCCGCCCAGCCCGAAGCCACCGAGCCACTGGGCAAATCGCTGGACGAGGTGATCAAGAACCTCGAAAACGACCAGCAACGCGCCAAGCTGCTGGCCGACCTGAAGAAGCTGCGCGACGCCACCCAGCAATCGCAACCCACCGTCGAACAGGGTGTTCTGGGCCTGATCGGCGGCGCCCTGCACGACTTTGAAAAGCAGTTTAGCGGTGACTCCAGCCCGTTCTACCGCTGGTCGCAGGAAATCGAACAGGCCCAGGCCGAACTGTCCGAGCTGATCGTGCCGGTGCATCAGTGGCCGGCCATCCTGTTCGGCTTCGCCGCTGTCATTGCGGTATGGAGCCTGCTGGCCTATGCCTTCAACTGGGTGGGCCACCGCGTGCGGGTGCGTTTCGGCCTGACCGAGGAACTGCCGCAACACCCGCGCACCTGGGACCTGGTGCGCTTTGCCCTGCGCAAGCTGGGGCCGTGGCTGGTGGCACTGATCTTCACCGTGTACCTGAGCTTCGCCTTGCCTCCGTCGCTGGGCAAGTCGCTGGCCATGGTGCTGGCCTATGCACTGGTGGTCGGGACCTGCTTCTCGGCCATCTGCGTGATCGCCTTCTCGCTGCTCGACGGCCCCCATCGCCACCGCGCCCTGCACATCCTGCGCCACCGGGCCTTCCGCCCGCTGTGGCTGATCGGCAGCTTCGCCGCCTTTGGCGAGGCCATGAGCGACCCACGCATGCTGGTCGCCCTGGGTACTCACCTGGCCCATGCGCTGGCGACACTGGCCAATGTCATTGCGGCGCTTTCGTCCGGCCTGTTCATCCTGCGCTTCCGTCGGCCGATCGCCCACCTGATCCGCAACCAGCCGCTGGCCCGGCGCCTGACCCGGCGCACCCTGAGCGACACCATCGAAATCCTCGGCAGTTTCTGGTTCGTGCCGGCGCTGATCCTGGTGGCCGTGTCGCTGTTCGCCACCTTCATTTCCGCCGGAGATACCAGTACCGCCCTGCGCCAGTCACTGATGTGCACCGTGCTGGTGGTGGTGTGCATGGTGCTCAACGGCCTGGTGCGCCGGCACGCCGCCAACCCCAAACGCGCCAGCAAGCGCCAGGCGGTGTATGCCGAGCGCCTGCGCAACTTCGGCTACCTGCTGGTGCATCTGTTCATCTGGCTGGTTTTCATCGAACTGGGGCTGCGCGTGTGGGGGCTGTCGATGATCAGCTTCGCCGAGGGTGACGGCCATGAGGTGAGCGTGCGCCTGCTGGGCCTGGCCGGCACACTGATCGTCGCCTGGCTGGTATGGATCCTCGCCGACACCGCGGTGCACCATGCCCTGGTGCGTTCGCGCCGGGGCCTGGCCAACGCCCGCGCGCAGACCATGATGCCGCTGATCCGCAACGTGATGTTCGTGGTGATCTTCATCATCGCGGTGATCGTCGCCCTGGCCAACATGGGCATGAACGTCACGCCGCTGCTGGCCGGTGCCGGTGTGATCGGCCTGGCCATCGGTTTTGGCGCACAGTCGCTGGTGGCCGACCTGATCACCGGGTTGTTCATCATCATCGAAGACTCGCTGGCGATCGATGACTATGTCGATGTCGGCGGCCACCTGGGCACGGTCGAGGGCCTGACCATCCGCACCGTGCGCCTGCGTGACATCGACGGCATCGTGCATACCATCCCGTTCAGCGAGATCAAGAGCATCAAGAACTACTCCCGCGAGTTCGGCTATGCGATCTTCCGCGTGGCCATCCCGCACAGCATGAACATCGACCAGGCGATCACACTGATCCGCGAAGTGGGGCAGAAACTGCGCAACGACCCGCTGATGCGCCGCAATATCTGGTCGCCTCTGGAATTGCAGGGGGTGGAGAGTTTCGAGTCGGGCTCGGCAATCCTGCGGGCACGGTTCAAGACCGCGCCGATCAAGCAATGGGAAGTGTCACGGGCATTCAACCTGGCGCTGAAGCGTCAGCTCGATGCGGCCGGGCTGGACCTGGCGACGCCGCGCCTGTCGGTGCAGGTGGTCACCGCCGGCGGTGGCGGGATGGCAGAAAAGAGTTCTTCCAGTTAGGGCCCTTTCGCGGGCAAGCCCGCGAAGAATCCAACACCTCAGCCAGCATGGGCGCGGATGCGAATGGCATCGTGCCGCCAATATTCCAGGTCACAGTCGATCAGGCGCCCATGCTGGTCGCTGTTGACCCGGGTGATGTGCAAACCTGGGCTACCCACCGACACCTTCAATGCCCCCGCCGCCTCCACCGGCAAGGCGGTCGGCAGGATTTCAAAGCACACCTGCCCGTACTGGATGCCATACACCCGCCCGTAGATCTCGGTCAGCGACTGCGCCAGGTCCTGATCGAGGATCCTGGGGAAGTACTTCGGGTTCAGATAGTGCTCGGCATACAGCACTGCCCGCCCATCAATGCGCCGCAAGCGGCAGATCCGCACCACGCTGGACAGCGCCGGCAGTTGCAGGCGCGCGCAGATCGCCGCCGAAGCCGGCTGCAGGCGCGCCGAGAGCAATTCGGTAATGGCCACCCGCCCCTGGTCCCGCACCATCGCATGAAAATGGCTACGCTCGATCAGGTCGTAGGTCAGCCGCTGCGGTGCGACGAACCAGCCACGCCGTTCTTCGCGGTAGATCAAGCCCTGGGCTTCCAGCTGCACCAGCGCCTCGCGCAAGGTTATGCGCGTGGTGTCGAACACTTCGCTGAGCTTGCGTTCAGCCGGCAATTTGCCGCCCGGCGCCAGCAGGCCGTGCTCGATCTGCTCTTGCAGCGCATGGCAGATGGCTGTTACCGCACGCGGTGGCGTCGACTGCATCAAAAGGTTACCTATCTGGACTAGTCCAGCCCCATGACGGGGCCTTTGGAGAATAGTGCAAGCCTAGGCAGGGCTGATGAACATCCTGTGACAAAGGCTCCGGCCAGGCACTGCCAGAAACGCGCCAAGCCAGCAGAGCCGGGGTGATTGGGTGGTCTACGCTGTAGCTTCAAGGCCTGTGTTGGCCCTGCCCTACATCAAACTGTCACGCAAGAGGCCTACCTTGGCTCAAGCTTTGCTGACCTAGACCAACGGTCAGCAATAACAGCTTCACTCATAACAACGATCGCTAAAGGCACCCACCCAAGGAGCTTCGGATGAAAAAGTTGTTCATGGCGTCACTGCTCGGCTCGGCCATTACCCTGTGTACCTCGGCGATGGCCGCCGGCCCCGACCTCAAGGCCCTGGAAGACGCCGCCCGCAAGGAAGGCAACGTCAACAGCGTCGGCATGCCCGATGCCTGGGCCAACTGGAAAGGCACCTGGGACGATCTGGCCAGCAAGTACGGCCTCAAGCACAGCGACACCGACATGAGCTCGGCCCAGGAAATCGCCAAGTTCGAAGCCGAGAAGGACAACGCCAGCGCCGACATCGGCGACGTCGGTGCCGCCTTCGGCCCGATCGCCGCCAGCAAGGGCGTGACCCAGCCGTACAAGCCGAGCACCTGGGACCAGGTGCCTGAGTGGGCCAAGGACAAGGACGGCCACTGGGCGCTGGCCTATACCGGTACCATTGCCTTCATCATCAACAAGGACCTGGTCAAGGAAGGCGATCGCCCGACCAGCTGGCACGACCTGGAAAAAGGCAAGTACAAGGTCGCGATCGGTGACGTCGGCACCGCTGCCCAGGCCGCCAACGGCGTTCTGGCTGCGGCCATCGCCTACAAGGGTGACGAAAAGAACATCGAGCCTGGCCTGCAACTGTTCACCAAACTGGCCCAGCAGAAACGCCTGTCATTGGCCAACCCGACCATCCAGACCCTGGAGAAGGGCGAGGTGGAAGTCGGTGTGGTTTGGGACTTCAACGGCCTGAGCTATCGCGAGCAGATCGACCCGAAACGCTTCGAGGTGCTGATCCCGTCCGATGGTTCGGTGATTTCGGGCTATACCACCGTGATCAACAAGTACGCCAAGCACCCGAACGCGGCGAAGCTTGCGCGCGAGTACATTTTCAGCGACGCCGGGCAGATCAACCTGGCCAAGGGGCATGCGCGACCAATCCGTGCCGAGCACCTGAAGCTGCCGGAGGATGTGCAGGCCAAGCTGCTGCCCAACGAGCAGTACAAGGCAGCGCAACCGATCAAGGATGCCGCGGCCTGGGAAGCGACCTCCAAGGCACTGCCACAGAAGTGGCAGGAGCAAGTGATCATCGAGATGGAATAAAGGGCTAGCTTTTGTAATCCCTGACCCGGCCCTTTCGCGGGCAAGCCCGCTCCCACAGGTGAATCACTGCCCCTGAGCCTGTGATATCCCTGTGGGCGCGAGCTTGTCGGGGCGCCGAAACGCCACGAAGAGGCCAACGCGATTCAAGACTGGAGCCACCATGCATCACAACGTCATCCTGGTCCTGCTCGACGGCCTTAACTACCAGGTCGCCCACCACGCCATGGGCCACCTGCACGCCTATGTCGAGGCCGACCGCGCCGCGCTGTACCGCGTGGAATGCGAATTGCCGTCGCTGTCACGGCCGCTTTACGAGTGCATCCTCACAGGTGTGGCACCGATCGACAGTGGCATCGTGCACAACAACATCAACCGCCTGTCCAACCAGCGCAGCGTGTTCCACTACGCCCGGGAAGCCAACCTGGGTACTGCCGCGGCGGCTTATCACTGGATGAGCGAGCTGTACAACCGCTCCCCCTTCGACCCGCAACGCGACCGCCACACCCACGCGCCAAAGCTGCCAATCCAGCACGGCCTGTTCTACTGGGACGATCGCTACCCTGATTCGCACCTGCTGGCCGACGGCGAATACCTGCGTCGCCGGCATGCGCCGAACTTCCTCCTGGTGCACCCGATGAGCATCGACGATGTCGGCCACCGCCATGGCCTGGACAGCAGCCAGTACCGCAATGCCGCACGCAGCGCCGACATTCTCTTGTCCGACTACCTGCCGGGCTGGCTCGAAGAGGGCTACCAGGTGCTGGTCACCGCCGACCACGGCATGAACAACGACCGCTCGCACAACGGCCTGCTGGCCGAGGAGCGTGAGGTGCCGCTGTTCGTGTTCGGCGACGCCTTCAGCCTCGACCCGGCCGCCAAGCCGCTGCAGACCGAACTGTGCGGGACCATCTGCGAGCTGCTCGGTGCGGCACACGACAAGACTGTCTGCCGGGAGCTGCTCACGTGAGGGCCGGCAACCGTGGCCGCTACCTGGCCTTGCTCTGCCTGCTGCCGTTCGCGGTGTTCTTCGTCATCTTCCAGATCGCCCCGCTGGCCTGGGTCGCCATCAACAGCCTGCAATCGGAAGCGGGCTGGGGCGTGGACAACTTCAGCAAGGTGTTCGCCTCGAAGTTCTACCTGCAGGCGCTGCAACGCAGCCTGGAGATCAGTTTCTGGTCGAGCCTGTTCGGCATTGTCATCGCCACCCTCGGCGCCTACTCGCTGCGCCAGGTCGACTCGAAGCTGCGCGACTTCGTCAATGCCTTCGCCAACATGACCAGCAACTTCGCCGGGGTGCCGCTGGCCTTCGCCTTCATCATCCTGCTCGGCTTCAACGGTGCGCTGACCCTGCTGCTGAAACAGATCGGCCTGCTGGAAGACTTCAGCATCTACTCCAAGAGCGGCCTGATCCTGGTGTACACCTATTTCCAGATCCCGCTCGGCGTGCTGCTGCTCTACCCCGCCTTCGACGCCCTGCGCGAAGACTGGCGTGAATCGGCCGCGCTGCTCGGTGCCAGCCACTGGCAGTTCTGGCGGCACATCGGCCTGCCGGTACTGACCCCGGCACTGCTGGGCACCTTCGTCATCCTGCTGGCCAACGCCCTCGGCGCCTACGCCACCGTGTATGCCCTGACCACCGGCAACTTCAACGTGCTGCCGATCCGCATTGCCGGCCTGGTGGCCGGGGACATCAGCCTCGATCCGAACCTGGCCAGCGCTTTGGCGGTGGTGCTGGTGGGGTTGATGACGTTGGTCACGGTGGTCCATCAATGGCTGCTCAAGAGGAGCTACCATGCGCGCTGAAAAGTCTTGCGCCGGGTTGTACCACCGCGTGGTCGTGTACCTGCTGTTCCTGATCCTGCTGCTGCCGCTGGCCGGCACCTTGCTCTACTCGCTGGCCACCAGCTGGTCGGCCAGCCTGCTGCCCAGCGGCCTGACCCTCAAATGGTACATCGCGCTGTGGAGCGAGCCACGCTTCCTGGCCGCGTTCGGCCAGTCGCTGCTGGTGTGCCTGGGCGCGCTGCTGCTGTCGGTGGTGCTGATCCTGCCGCTGCTGTTCGTGGTCCACTACCACTTCCCGAAACTCGACGCGCTGATGAACATCCTTATCCTGCTGCCGTTCGCGGTACCGCCGGTGGTGTCATCGGTGGGTCTGCTGCAGCTCTATGGCAGCGGCCCGATGGCGATGGTCGGCACGCCGTGGATCCTGATCGGCTGCTACTTCACCATCGCCTTGCCATTCATGTACCGGGCGATCACCAACAACCTGCAGGCGATCAACCTGCGCGACCTGATGGATGCCGCCCAGCTGCTCGGCGCCAGCACCTGGCAGGCCGCCTTGCTGGTGGTACTGCCGAACCTGCGCAAGGGCCTGATGGTGGCGCTGCTGCTGTCGTTCTCGTTCCTGTTCGGCGAGTTCGTGTTCGCCAACCTGCTGGTCGGTACCCGTTACGAGACCCTGCAGGTGTACCTGAACAACATGCGCAACAGCAGCGGCCACTTCAACAGCGCGCTGGTGATCTCCTACTTCGCCTTCGTGCTGGTGCTGACCTGGGTCGCCAACCGCCTGAACAAGGACAAAACCTGACATGAGCTTCGTCAGCGTACAGAACCTGCAAAAGAGCTACGCCGGCAGCCCGGTGTTCGAGAACATCGACTGCCAGATCGAACGCGGCCAGTTCGTCACCCTGCTCGGCCCCTCCGGCTGCGGCAAGTCCACCCTGCTGCGCTGCATCGCAGGGCTGACCCCAGTGGACGGTGGCAACATCCTTATCGACGGCCACGACATCGTGCCGCTAAGCCCGCAAAAACGCGGCATCGGCATGGTGTTCCAGAGCTATGCGCTGTTCCCCAACATGACTGTGGAACAGAACGTCGCCTTTGGCCTGCGCATGCAAAAGGTCAAGGCCGATGAAAGCCTGCAGCGCGTGCGCGAAGCATTGGACTTGGTGGAGCTGGGCAGTTTCGCCGGGCGCTACCCGCACCAGCTGTCTGGTGGCCAGTGCCAACGCGTGGCCCTGGCCCGCTCGCTGGTCACCCGCCCGCGCTTGCTGCTGCTCGACGAGCCGTTGTCGGCGCTGGATGCGCGCATCCGCAAGCACCTGCGCGAGCAGATCCGTGCGATCCAGCGCGAGCTGGGGCTGACCACCATCTTCGTCACCCACGACCAGGAAGAGGCACTGACAATGTCGGACCGCATCTTCCTGATGAACCAGGGGCGCATCGTCCAGAGCGGCGATGCTGAAACCCTCTACACAGCGCCCGTCGACCTGTTCGCCGCCGGCTTCATCGGCAACTACAACCTGCTCGACGCCGACAGCGCCAGCCGCCTGCTGCAGCGCCCGGTGGCCGGCCGCCTGGCCATTCGCCCGGAGTCGATCACCTTGGGTGTCAACGGTGAACTGGACGCCGAGGTGCTCAGTCACAGCCTGCTTGGCAACGTCATCCGCTACCGCGTACAAGTGCGTGAGGTGGAACTGGTGGTCGACGTGCTCAATCGTTCGCCTGACGACCTGCATGCCGACGGCAAGCGCGTTTCCCTGTCGATCGACCCCACGGCGCTGCGCGAAGTGGCCTAAGGAGAATCACCATCATGGCATTGGCAATTTTCGATCTGGACGAAACCCTGATCCACGGCGACTGCGCGTCGCTGTGGAGTGAACAGATGGCCCGGCTGGGCTGGGTCGACGGCAAGGAATTCCTGCGCCGCGACCATGAACTGATGGAGGCTTACGGCAAGGGCCACCTGCGGATGGAAGACTATATGGCGTTCAGCCTGGAGCCGATTGCCGGGCGCACGCTGGAGGAAGTCGAGCACCTGGTGGAGCCGTGGGTCGAAGACGTGATCGAGCCGATCATCTACGGCGACGCCTGCCGCTGCATAGCCGAGCATCGCCAGCGGGGTGATCGCATCCTGATCATTTCTGCTTCAGGCACGCACCTGGTCGGGCCGATTGCGGCGCGCCTGGGGGTGGACGAGTACCTGGCGATCGAGCTTGAAGCGGTGAACGGGGTGTATACCGGCAAGACCCACGGGGTGTTGACCTACCGCGAGGGCAAGATCACCCGGCTGCTGGAATGGCTGGACCAGGAGCAGGAGAACCTGGAAGGGGCGAGTTTCTATTCCGACTCGCGCAATGATTTGCCGCTGTTGCTGAAGGTGGATCATCCGCATGTGGTGAACCCGGATGCGGTGTTGCGTGAGCATGCACAGACCAATGGCTGGCCGATTCTGACCTGGTCCTGAATATCTTGCATTGCCTGTACCGGCCCTTTCGCGGGTGAACCCGCTCCTACAGGGATCACCGTTCCTGGTGGGAGCGGGTTCACCCGCGAAGAGGCCGTGCCTGCTTATGCCAGGCTTGGGTCAATCACCATCACCAGCTTGCCGGATACCTGGTTGCTTTCGAGCTCGGTATACGCCGCCTGGGCAAACTCGACCGGGTAGGTATCGACCAACTGCGCCGACAACCGCCCTTCGGCAAACAGCGGCCATACCTGCTGCTGCAATTCACGCAGCAGTTCGGCCTTGAAGCCGTCATCGCGGTTGCGCAGGGTCGAGCCGGTGATTTCCAGGCGCTTGCCCAACACCTGGGCCAGGTCCAGCTCGAACTTGCGCCCGCCCATCAAGCCGATGATCACCCAACGCCCGTCACGGGCCAACAGCTTCAGGTTGAGCTCGCCGTAGCTGGCACCCACCGGGTCCAGAATCACGTCGAACGGCCCGAAGCCTTCCAGTGCCTCGAGGTTCTCGTTACGCACCACGCCACCGGCTGCGCCCAGCGCTGCACAGTAGTCCAGGCGGTCCTGGGAACCGACACTGACCCATACCGGGCTGCCGAAGGCCTTGCACAACTGGATCGCCGCCGAGCCCACACCACTGGCACCGGCATGCACCAACACTTTTTCACCGGCCTTCACCTTGCCCAGCTGGAAGATGTTCAACCATGCCGTGGCGTACACCTCCGGCAGCGCCGCCGCTTCGTGCAGGCTCAGGCCCTCTGGCACCGGCAACACATGGCGGGCATCGACCACCACTTCTTCGGCCATGGCGCCGCTGGCCAGCAACGCACAAACGCGATCGCCCACACGCCAGTCAGCGCCGGCACCAACCTCTTCGATCACCCCGGCACACTCCAGGCCCATGTACGGGCTGGCGCCTGGCGGCGGTGGGTACAGACCCTTCATCTGCAGCAGATCGGCTCGGTTCAGCCCCGCAGCAGCCACTCGAATGCGCACTTGGCCCGCGTCACAGGTCGGGCGTTCGGCCTCGACCCAGGCCACATGTCCGTCAACGCCTTGCAATGCCTTCACAGTGCCTCCATAGTTGAATCACAGACTGAGCCTGAGGAGCCACTCCTCAGGCTTTTTGCAGTATTTGCCCGGCTCCGATGGAACCGGCGAACGGAAAAGACGGCCTACTATGCGTGATCAATTGCCTCCACGTCGAATCAGCATGAAGCATTTCCTACCTAGCACCGCCCTGGCCCTGATGGTTGGCCTGGGCAGCCTTGCGCTCGGCGGCAATGCGGCGGCCGCCAACAAGTGGGACAGCCTGCAGCCGGATCGTGACGAAATCGTCGCCAGCCTCAACGTGGTGGAATTGCTCAAGCGCCACCATTACAGCAAGCCGCCGCTCGATGACGCCCGCTCGGTGATCATCTACGACAGCTACATCAAGCTGCTCGACCCGGCCCGCAGCTACTTCACCGCAGCCGACATCGCCGAATTCGACAAGTGGAAGACGCAGTTCGACGACTTCCTCAAAAGCGGCAACCTCGACCCCGGCTTCACCATCTACAAGCGCTACCTCGACCGCGTCAAGCAGCGCCTGGACTTCGCCCTGGCCGAACTGGCCAAGGGCGTCGACAAGATGGACTTCACCACCAAGGAAACCTTGCTGATCGACCGCAAGGATGCACCGTGGGAGAAGGACCAGGCCGCGCTCGACGACCTGTGGCGCAAACGCGTCAAGGACGAGGTGCTGCGCCAGAAGATCGCTGGCAAAGAGCCGAAGCAGATCCAGGAAACCCTGACCAAGCGCTACAAGAACCAGCTGGCGCGCCTGGACCAGACCCGTGCCGAGGATATCTTCCAGGCCTATATCAACACCTTCGCCCAGTCCTACGACCCGCACACCAACTACCTGTCGCCGGATAACGCTGAAAACTTCGACATCAACATGAGCCTGTCGCTCGAAGGCATCGGCGCGGTGCTGCAGAGCGACAACGACCAGGTCAAGATCGTGCGCCTGGTGCCGGCAGGCCCGGCCGCCAAGACCAAGCAGGTGGCACCGGCCGACAAGATCATCGGCGTCGCTCAGGGCAACAAGGAAATGGTCGACGTAGTCGGCTGGCGCCTTGACGAAGTGGTCAAGCTGATCCGTGGCCCGAAAGGCTCGGTGGTGCGCCTGGAAGTGATCCCGGCCAGCAATGCGCCAAGCGACCAGACCAGCAAGATCGTCTCGATCACCCGCGAAGCCGTGAAGCTCGAAGAGCAGGCGGCGAAGAAGTCGGTGCTCAAGCTCAAGCAGGACGGGCGTGACTACAAGCTCGGCATCATCGAGATCCCGGCCTTCTACCTGGACTTCAAGGCCTACCGTGCCGGTGACCCTGAGTACAAGAGCACCACGCGCGACGTGAAGAAACTGCTCACCGAGCTGCAAAAGGAAAAGGTCGACGGCGTGGTCATCGACCTGCGCAACAACGGTGGCGGCTCCCTGCAGGAAGCCACCGAGCTGACCAGCCTGTTCATCGAGAAAGGCCCGACCGTGCTGGTACGCAACAGCGACGGCCGCGTCGACGTGCTCGAAGACGAAAACCCGGGCGCCTTCTACAAAGGCCCGCTGGCGCTGCTGGTCAACCGCCTGTCTGCCTCGGCTTCGGAGATCTTCGCCGGCGCCATGCAGGACTATCACCGTGCGCTGATCATCGGTGGCCAGACCTTCGGCAAAGGCACCGTACAGACCATCCAGCCCCTCAACCATGGCGAGCTGAAGCTGACCCTGGCCAAGTTCTACCGGGTTTCCGGGCAGAGCACCCAGCACCAGGGCGTGCTCCCGGATATCGACTACCCGTCGATCATCGACACCAAGGAAATCGGCGAAAGCGCCCTGCCAGAGGCCATGCCGTGGGATACCATCCGCCCGGTGGTCAAGCCGGCGTCCGACCCGTTCAAGCCGTTCCTGGCGCAGCTCAAGGCACAGCATGAAGCACGTAGCGACAAGGATGCAGAGTTCATCTACATCCGCGACCGCCTGGCCCTGACCAAGAAGCTGATGGACGAGAAGACCGTCAGCCTCAACGAGCAGGAACGCCGTGCCCGCCACGACGACGTCGAGGCCAAGCAGCTGGCACTGGAGAACACCCGTCGCAAGGCCAAGGGCGAAGAGCCACTCAAGGAGCTGAAGAAAGAGGACGAGGATGCCCTGCCGGCCGAGGATGAAAATACCAAGCCGGAAGATGACGCCTACCTCTCGGAGACCGGGCGCATCCTGATCGACTACCTGAGCGCGAGCACCAAGGTAGCCAAGAAATAAGGCACTTCGACAGTGATGGCAGATTAATGTGACCTGTCATCAAACAGTCATCGCGCTGTCGTGAAATAGAGGGGCCGGGCGTGCGAACGCCCGGCCCTTTCATTTTCAGGATACCGTCATGACCGTCGCCGAACAGCTCAGTGCCTTGAGCGCCATTCTGGCTCAGCGCAGCATTCACAGCCTGTTCCAGCCGATCGTCTGCATCAGCGAGCGGCGCGTGTTCGCTCATGAGGCCCTGAGCCGTGGCCCCTCCAACAGCCCGCTGCACTCACCGTTGAACCTGTTCGCCATTGCCCGCCAGGCTGGTCAACTCACCGAACTGGAGGCTGCGTGCCGGGAAAGCGCATGCCGGCGTTTCAGCGAGCAAGGCCTCGACGGCAAGCTGTTTCTCAACATCTCGCCCGAATCGCTGCTGGAACCACACTACCCTTCCGGGCTCACCCTCAAGCTGCTCGAGCACGTAGGGCTGGCACCGAGCCGGGTGGTGATCGAACTGACCGAGCAGACCCCGACCGACGATTTCCAGCTGCTGTCCAACGCCTTGCACCACTACCGTGACATGGGCTTTTCCATTGCCCTGGACGACCTGGGTGCGGGCTATTCGAGCCTGCGCCTGTGGTCGGAGCTGCGCCCGGAGTACGTCAAGATCGACCGACATTTCATCGATGGCATTCACCGCGACCCGCTCAAGCGCGAGTTCGTCGGCTCCATTCTGCAAATTGCCCGTGCGTCGAAAGCACAGGTGATTGCCGAAGGGATCGAGTTGCCGGAAGAGCTGGCGGTGTTGACCGAGATGGGTGTGGACCTGGTACAGGGCTACCTGCTGGGGCGGCCTCAGGAGTTGGGAGTACGGGAGAGCCGACAGCTGCCAGCGCTGATGAGTGTACCGATGGCCGAACAGCCAAGGGTACGGCTCGACGCCACGCTTGGGCAGCTACTGGAGCTGTTTGGTCGGCACCAGCACCTGGACGCATTGGAAGTGGTAGATACCCATGGCCGGTCTTGCGGATTCATTCACAGGAATGCATTGCCTGTTGTAGGAGCGGCCTTGTATCGCGAAAGGGCTGCGCAACAGCCCCAGGGTTTCAGCGTCACTGCGTGCGCCGCCGGGGCTGCTGCGCAGCCGTTTCGCGACACAAGGCCGCTCCGACAGGAATCGCGTCAGGCTTAGGGATGCATCAGGCCGTCTCGGGATAGCTGTACTCGAACACCCTGACAACCTCGGAGGCATGCCAGGACGCCGCCTCCATGCCATCGACCGGCCCCGAGAACCGCCCCAGGCGCTCCACGCATTCGAAAAAGCCGGTGCGCGGCAAACGGCTGGCACCCTGGCTGATCACCAGCGAGCTGCGCAGCGGCTGCTCGGCACGGGCATCGAGCACGGCGAGGTATTCCAGCGCGGCGGTCAGGGTCTGCATGGCCGGGCTGGGCAACTGCAGCCGCTCGATCAGCGCACGGTAGGTGAGCAGGTGCCGTTGACGGCGGGCCAGGTCAAGCTCGTCCAGCAGGTTTTGCCAATGCTGACGGCTGATCCTGACCTGGCTCATGACGGCTCGCTCCAGCCAGCCACCCCAAGATGCCAAGCCAGGGCACGGCGGATCGCAGCATCCGGCTGGCGCTCGCCCGATTCGATCATGGCCAGGTAAGCCGGGCTGACCCCGACATTACGCGCCAACTGCTCAGGAGCGATGCCTTTGGCCTGGCGCAATTGAGCCACTTCACTGAACGCTGGAAGGCTGGCTGGCGGGGTGCTCTGTTGCGCGGACTCGGCCCCCCCCTCGGCGGGTGCCTGCCCGGCTGCCTTGAGCAGCGCCTGATATTGCTCCCAGGGCACGACTGCGTACTCGGGCTGACCGTCCCGGCTAATAACCTGAATACCCATTACAACCCCCTTACGTAAGGATTACTGCATGTAATCCGTAGGCATAACGCTTATGCCAATTATATTACCAAGCGCGGGAGTGTGTGGGGACTTGCTCTTTTTCAGTGCGTATTGCGCTCCAGGCGCAGCGCTTCGGGGGTGTCGGGCAAGCGCTCGACCACCCGCAGGCGCTCGGGCGCCTGGCTGTCGCGCCAGGCCTTGAAGCGCGCCAGTTCATCGGCCACGGTCTTCAGTACCCAGCCGAGCACGGCGATGTCATCGAGAAAGCCGACCCCCAGGATCCAGTCAGGGATGGCGTCGATAGGGCTGACGAAGTACAGCAGGCCCGCGACGATGGTCACCAGCGCCTTGGGGCTGATGGCTCGATACTCACCGCGCCACCAGGCCAGGCACAGCGACTGCAGCAGCTTGACGTCATTACGCAACTGGCCGATGCGCGGGCCTTTGCGGGCCACTGCGAACAGCAAGGCCGGCAACCGGCCACGGCTGAGCAGGCGCTCGGCCAAAGGCAGGAAACGGGCAAAATTCCAGGGTGCGCTCATGGAGCCTCCGGCAGGGACAGGTTATCCACATTTATTGTGGATAACCTTGTGAACAGGGCGAAGTTTGAGACGGCAGGCGCCCACAAGGCAAGGGCCCCGGTCAGATCGGGCGTTTTTTACACAGTCGTTTCAGATCCGCAAACGATTTGCGTCAGAAGCTTCCGGCTTCTTCACACTGCTCATGCTCGGACAATGCCAGCCGCATGAGGTTCGGCAAATGATCACCCAGAAACGACAACGCCCCGTCATAACGGGGCGTTGTGCAAGTACCAGCAGTATTACTTGGCAGGAGCTTCGGCCGGGGCTTCGGCTTCCGGCGCTTCGCCACCCTGCAGCTGGGCCGGGTCTTTGATGGCGATCAGTTCCAGGTCGAACACCAGGACCGAGTTGGCCGGGATCAGCGGGCTTGGGCTCTGGGCACCGTAGGCCAGCTCAGCCGGGATGAACAGCTTGTACTTCTCGCCAACGTGCATCAGTTGCAGGCCTTCGACCCAGCCTGGGATCACACCGCTGACTGGCAGGTCGATCGGGCTGCCACGCTCGACCGAGCTGTCGAACACCTTGCCATCGATCAGCTTGCCTTCGTAGTGAACGGTGACCACGTCGGTCGGCTTCGGCTGTGGGCCGTCGGCCTTCTTCACCACTTCGTACTGCAGGCCCGAGGCGGTGGTGACCACGCCAGGTTTCTTGGCGTTTTCTTCGAGGAATTTCTTGCCAGCACTGGCGGCTTCTTCGCTGGCCTTGGCCAGGCGCTCTTCAGCGCGCTTCTGCAACGCGGTGAAGGCTTCTACCAGCTCTTCATCCTTGATACGTTGCTCCTTCTTGCCAACGGCGTCTTCGATACCGAGGGCGACCGCTTTCGAATCAAGGTCTTCCATGCCTTCCTGAGCCAGGCTCTTGCCCATGTTCAAGCCGATACCGTAGGAGGCTTTCTGTGCCGGAGTCTTCAGCTCGGGGCTGCTGGCTTGTTGATCACAGCCAGCCAGTACCAGGCCTACCAGGGCAACCGCAGCCGCCAGACGATGCTGTTTCATGCTATTTCCTTGTTCATGCGCCATAAGGGCAATCAGGGTAAAGCCGCGAGCTTATCAGGCGGCCATCACCAATGGCTACCGGCATAAGAGCGGGTTTTCGTAAGGAAGTTCAGTAGGTAAAGGCTTCTTCATGGAAGCTTTACAGCCATTGGCCAGTATTGACCGTTTGTGGCGGGTTTTCCGGGTTTTTGTGGCTTTTTATTTCTGCAGGTTCTGAGCTGGTGTGAGGGTGAGGTTGTCCCCGGCTCCTCAAGGGTACCGCCCCTCGCGATACTGCTCGGCGAGCTCGCGCAGCACCTCGCAAACCCATTGCCCCGGCAAGCTCAACGGCAAGGCCGCATTACGGCAGATCCCCACCGAACCACCCGGTTCACTCACGCCCAGGTCGAGCTCCGCCAACTCCCCTCGGCGCAAGTCGAGCAGTACCGCATCACGCGGCGCCACCCACAACGCATCGCTACCCAGCAAATAACGCCGGCTCAACGCCAGCGACAAGGTCTCCAGGCGCTGCGCCGGCATCTGGATCCCGCATTGCACGAACAGGCTGTCAGCATGCTGGCGGATGGTGGTGCCAGGTGGTGGCAGCACCAATGGATACTGCCCGACCCGCTGCCGCTCCACGGGTGCGCTCGCGAGCAAGGGGTGGCCGGGGCGCACGACCACGGCCATGGACTCGCTGTACAGGTGCTCGAATGACAGCCCCTGAATCTGCGGGCTGTCGGTCATGCGCCCGACCACCAGTTCCAGCTCGCCCAGGTGCAGTTGCCCGAGCAACTGCGCACTGACCCCAGTCACCACGCTGATCACCAAAGCGTCGTGGCGCTGATGCAGCCGGCACAGCACCTCGGGCATCAGCAGCCCCTCGACCGTCGACAGCACGCCAATGCGCACCTGCGACGGTGCCCGCGCTTCACCGCGCAGGCTGCTGACGCCATCACGCAGTGCCTGCACGCTGGGCCCGGCATAACGCATGAAGCGGGTGCCGGCCGGGGTCAGCTCAACGCCCTGGCGGCTGCGCTCGAACAGGCGCGCTTCGAGCAGGTCCTCGAGCTCCTTTAGGGTCTTGGAAATCGCTGGCTGGCTGATCGCCAGAATATCGGCCGCCCTGGCCAGGCTGCCCTGCCGGGCAATCTCCAGGAAACACAGCAGGTGGCGGTACTTGATGCGGGTGTCGAGGTTCATGCCGGCAAGCTTACCGCATCGCGACCTGCGGCGTATCCGGGTCGCGCTGCTGGCGGCGGAACTGCCCCGGTGGCAGGCCGTGGATCTGGCGGAAGCGCCGGGAGAAGTAGGCTTCATCGGCGAAGCCACAAAGCCGCGCCACCTCGCCCACCGGGCGGCTGCCATTGAGCAGGTAGTTGCGCGCAGTGTGCATGCGCCGCTCCAGTACCAGCTCGCTGAAGGTCTTGCCGATTTCCTTGCGCAACCAGTGGGTCAGGTAGGTCGGCGACAGGTAGGTAGCGGCGGCGACTTTATGCAGGTTCAGGTCGGGGTCGTCGATATGTCGGCGCAGGTACTCGCTCATGCGGCCCAGCGCGGCACGGCGGCTGAGCTGGGCGGCATTGCTGTCGGCCAGTTCGCGCAGCGGCTCGGCGTACAGGCCGCAGACCTGGCCGATCAGCTGCAGCAACAGGCCCTTGAGCATTTCGCGGCTCCCGAAGCGGCGGTTGCCGTCCAGCGCCCGCATGCGTTCGAGGAGCTGCCGCACCTCGGCGAAGTCGGCCTCATCGAGGCAGAAATCAAGATGCTCCTGGAAGCGGAACGGTGACAGTTCCGGCGCCTGCAGGATCGACACCTCTTCCAGGTCCATCGGGTCGCAGGCCAGGTGCGGCAGCAGGAAGGTCTGGGAGAAATTGATCACCACGAAGTCGCTGTCTGCCGGGTGCGGAATCACATGCACCCGGTGCGGCAGGATGAAGGCCAGGGTGTTGCGCCTGAAGGGGCGCTGCACGCTGCCGATATGCTGCACCGTGTCACCACCCAAATTGACCTGAATCTGGAAGTACTCGTGACGATGCGGCGCGGTCTCGGCGGGGCGGCCGCGCTGATCGCGGATGTAGAAATCCATCAGCTCGCTGCGCTGCTGCATGACGTAGGTCGGGACCTCGCGTTTGGGGGGCATTCGGCTTGCTCCAATCGGTGTGTGGCGCTGCCTGTCCAGGCCTCTTTGCGGGCACGCCCGCGCCCACAAATCTCCACAGGGCTTCAAGACTGCGCAGTACCTGTGGGAGCGGGCTTGCCCGTGAGAGGCCTGGGCAGGCAAAGCCAAGTTGTACGACGTCTAGACTTACCAATTTAAACCCGTCTACAAAAAGCAGCGCAACCAGAAAACTGTGCAACCCTCAAAAATCGCGCCCTGCAGCATGAAATCCGAGCAAAACCCTGCCCGCTGATTTTCTTGGACAGGGCCACCATCCCCCGCCTCGTATGAAAAAAACGGTCTAAAACAGCCGTTGCATTCGAGATGTTGTACGACCACCTTAGAAAAGGGACTGCAGCCCAACCTCTACCAACAACAACAAACGAGGTCGACTCATGTCGAGCACGCCTACCCCCCGCGCCGCGTCGTCGTACGCGCTGGACGCGGCCCCTGCCCAGCGCCTGCCCACCCGCCGCCGCTGGTTCATGCTGTCGCTGCTGCTGGTGGCGACCATCATCAACTACGTCGACCGGGTGAACATTTCCATCGCAGCGCCGTTCATGGCCAAGGACCTGGGCCTGGACAAGGTCGAGATGGGCCTTATCTTCTCCGCCTTCGCCTGGACCTACGCCTTGGCCCTGGTACCTGCCGGCTTCATCGCCGACCGTTTCGGTTCGCGCCTGACCTACGGCGTATCCCTGATCAGCTGGTCGGCAGTCACCGTGGCCCAAGGCCTGGCCAGCGGCTTCGCTTCGCTGTTCGGCCTGCGCCTGGCAGTCGGTGCCATGGAGGCCCCGGCCTTCCCGGCCAACAGCCGCGCGGTCACGGTGTGGTTCCCCGCCCGCGAACGCGGCATGGCCAGCAGCATCTACGTGTGCGGCCAGTACCTGGGCACCGCGCTGTTCACCGGCGCCCTGCTGTGGCTGGCGACCACCTATGACTGGCGCCACGTGTTCTACAGCACCGGCCTGGTCGGCATCCTGTTCGGCGTGGTGTGGCTGTGGCTGTACCGCGACCCGCTGAACTGCAAGAAGGTCAGCAAGGAAGAGCTGGCCTACATCGAAGACGGCGGTGGGCTGGTGAAGAGCAGCCAGGAGCGCACCCGCTTCGACTGGCGCCAGGTCGCCGAGCTGTTCCGCTATCGCCAGGTCTGGGCCATCTGCCTGGGCAAGTTCGCCAGCACCTCGGCGCTGTACTTCTTCCTCACCTGGTTCCCCACCTACCTGATCGAAGAGCGCCAGCTGACCTTGATCAAGGTCGGCATCTTCGCGGTCATGCCGTTCATCGGTGCCACGGTCGGCATCCTTCTGGCGGGGATCGTCTCGGACCTGCTGATCCGCAAGGGCTACTCGCTGTCGTTCGCCCGCAAGCTGCCGCTGGTGGTGGGCTCGATGCTGGGCATGTCGATCGTGCTGGTGAACTTCACCGACTCCAATGTGCTGTGCATCGCCATCCTCACCCTGGCGTTCTTCGCCCAGGGCATCGCCTCGGCGTCGTGGGCAGCAGTGTCGGAAGTGGCGCCCAAGCAACTGATCGGCCTGACCGGCGGGGTCACCAGCCTGGCGGCGAACATCGGCGGCATCGTCACGCCGATCGTGATTGGCGCGATCGTGCATGCAAGCGGGTCGTTTGCCATGGCGTTCTGGTTCATCGGTGGGGTGGCGTTGATGGGCACCCTGTCTTACTCGCTGCTGCTCGGCAAGCTGTACCGCATCGAGCTGAAAACTGCAGCCTGATCCAAGCAAAGCATTGGCCATGCCGACCCCTTCGCGGCTAAAGCCGCTCCTACAGGGATAGCGCCAGGCCTGAGGACAGCGCTGTACCTGTAGGAGCGGCTTTAGCCGCGAAGAGGCCGGCGCAGGTTACTTGGATAGTCCAAGCCAACCCCGTTTTCGTCCAACTTTGCCGGCCAGCCTCTGACTTACGCTGGCCACTCCAGTACGGAGGATTCACCCATGACCTACCTGTTCAACCCGCCGGCCATCGTCAGCCTGCCGATCCGCGGCATTGCTGCGCGCTTCCCGGTCGGCCGGGTGTTCTGCCTGGGCCGCAACTACCCTTGGCCAGCGGCTTACGGGCCGGCGCCACAAGAGCCTGTGTTCTTCATGAAACCGGCGAGCAATGTGGTCGAGGCTCAGGGCGAACTGCCCTTCCCGCCGCAGACCGATGAGTTCTGCCACGAAATCGAGCTGGTAGCCGCCATCGCCAAGGGTGGGGCCGACATTGCTCCGGAACATGCCCTGGAACACGTGTTCGGCTTTGCCGCGGGCCTCGACATGACCCGCCGCGATCACCAGCGCAAGGCCAAGGCCGAGGGCCTGCCCTGGGAAGGTGCCAAGGTGTTCGAAGCCTCGGCACCGATGACCGCCATCGTCCCCGCCAGCGAATGCCCCTGGCCACTGGATGCCTCGCTGTGGCTGCAGGTCAATGGCCAGGAGCGCCAGCGCGCCCACCTGAGCCAGCAGACCTGGGCTCTGGCCGAGGTGATCAGCCGGCTGTCCCGCCAGCTACCTCTGCGCCCGGGCGACCTGATCATGACTGGCAGCCCACCCGGCGTCGCGCCACTGAACCCAGGCGACACGATCCACGCAGGCATCGATGGCATCGGCGAACTGCACCTGCGCGTCGGCCCCCGCCCTGCCGGGCAAACAGCCAACGCAGCCTGAACCTTGCGGAGCTCCAACATGAATCAGAACAAGAAAATCGCCCTGGTCACCGGCGCTGGCAGCGGCATCGGCCGGGCCGTCGCCCTCGCCCTGCTGGAGGACGGCTTCAGCCTGGTCCTCGCCGGGCGCCGCGCAGAGCCGCTGCAAGCGGTGGTTGAACAGGCACTGGCAGCGGGCGGTCAAGCCCTGGCCGTGCCCACCGACGTGCGCGATGAACAAAGCGTCGAGCAGCTGTTCGCCACCATCGAAGAGGTGCATGGCCGCCTCGACGTGATCTTCAACAACGCTGGCATCAACGCCCCCGCCGTACCGGTCGACGAGCTGCCGCTGGAGAACTGGCGCAACGTCATCGCCACCAACGTCGACGGCGTGTTCCTGTGCGCCCGCGCCGCCTTCGGCCTGATGCGCCGCCAGCAGCCGCAAGGCGGGCGGATCATCAACAACGGCTCGATCTCGGCGCACACCCCACGCCCTTTCACCGCCCCCTATACCGCGAGCAAACATGCGGTGCTGGGCCTGACCAAGGCACTGGCGCTGGATGGCCGGCCGTACAACATCGTCTGCAGCCAGGTAGACATCGGCAACGCCCTGACCGAGTTGTCCGAGCGCATGACCCGTGGTGTGCGCCAGGCCAATGGCGAGATCGCCGCCGAGCCCATGCTCGACGTGCGCCATGTGGCCGACGCGGTGCGCTACATCGCCGCGCTGCCTCTGGACGCCAACGTACTGAACATGACCGTGATGGCCAGCAGCATGCCGTTCGTTGGCCGTGGCTGACCGCTGATTCTGATGGAGTGACCGATGAAACCCGAAGTCCTGCAACTGAGCCCGATCCTCATCCCGCAAATCCGTGAGCGGCTGGAACAGCTGTTCACCGTGCACCGTTACTACGAACAGGCCGACAAGGACGCCTTTGTCAGCCAGCATGCCAGCCACATTCGCGGCGTGATCACCGGTGGCCACACCGGTATCAGCCAGGCGCTGATGGCGCGCCTGCCCAACCTTGAAGTGATCGCGGTCAATGGCGTCGGCACCGATGCGGTGGATCTCGCCTACGCCCGTGACCGTGGCATCCAGGTCACCGCCACCATCGGCGCCCTCACCGAGGATGTCGCCGACCTCGCCATCGGCCTGCTGATCGGCTTGTGCCGGGGTATCTGCACGGGTGACCGTTTCGTGCGCGCAGGCCTATGGGCCACCAGCGCCACACCGTTGGCACCGCTGCCGCTGGCCCGCCAGGTGTCGGGCATGCGCGTGGGCATCGTCGGCATGGGCCGGGTCGGCCGTGCAGTGGCTCAACGGGCAGCGGCATTCGGTTGCCCGATCCGCTACACCGACCTGCAGGCGCTGGAGGTGCCTTATGCCTTCGAGGCGGATCTCGTGCAGTTGGCCAAAGGCAGCGATGCGCTGATTCTGGCGGCGGCCGCCGACAAGGGCGAAGCACTGATCAATCGCGAAGTCCTGAAAGCGTTGGGGGCCGAGGGGTACCTGATCAATATCGCGCGCGGCAAGCTGGTGGATGAGCCGGCGTTGATTGCGGCGCTGGAGGCCGGCGAGATCGCCGGTGCGGCGCTGGACGTGTTTGCCGATGAACCCCGGGCGCCCGAGGCCTTGTTCGGCCGTGAGGATGTGGTGCTGCAGCCGCATCGTGCCAGTGCCACGGTGCAGACCCGCACGCGCATGGGCGAGATGGTGGTGGCCAGCCTGGTGGATGTGTTTGCCGGGCGCAAGCCGCAGGGGTTGGTCATTTAACTCGCCTGTACCGGCCTCTTCGCGGGCAAGTCGGGGCGCCGGACCGGTCGCAAAGGGGCGCAAAGCGCCCCCCAGCAAATTATCAGGCCACCGCAAGCTCCACCGCCCCACCATTCATCCGCACCGGCCACACCCGCAACCGCTGCCCGGCATCTTCCAGGCACGCCCCGCTTTGCAGGCTGAAGTGCTGCTTGTACAGCGGCGCTGCCACCACCAGTTCCCCCTGCAGGCTACCGACGAGCCCGCGCCCGATGATATTGGCCCCCGACCGCGGATCGCGGTTGTCCACCGCATACAGGCTCTGCTCCAGTGCGGGCAGGTAGAACAGTGCTACCTGGGCACCGTCAAGCCATACCACCACGCCCGAGTCGGCCACCAGGTCATCGGCCTGGCACACCGCCTGCCAGTTCTCTTGGGTTTTCGCAGCAACATTGGACAGGTTCATCAGACAGCCTCCTCGACGGTTGGAATCAGGTGCAGGGGTGCAACCGGCCGGCGTTGTTCGCGTTCGCGCACGAAGTGCACGTCCGGGTCGGCGCGTTGGTCGTTGACGAAAGTACGGAAGCGCTTGAGCTTCTCGGGGTCGTTGAGGGCGTTGGCCCATTCGCATTCATACTGGTCGACCACATGCTGCATCTGCGCCTCCAGCTCGGCCGCCAGGCCCAGGCTGTCGTCGAGAATCACCTGCTTGAGGTAATCCAGGCCGCCTTCCAGGCTCTCGCGCCAGACCGAAGTGCGTTGCAGCTTGTCGGCTGTGCGGATGTAGAACATCAGCACGCGGTCGATCAGGCGCACCAGGGTTTCGTCATCCAGGTCGGTGGCGAACAGCTCGGCGTGGCGCGGACGCATGCCGCCGTTGCCGCAGATGTACAGGTTCCAGCCCTTGTCTGTGGCGATGACGCCGATGTCCTTGCTCTGTGCCTCGGCGCACTCGCGGGTGCAGCCGGAGACGGCGAACTTGAGTTTGTGCGGGCTACGCAGGCCCTTGTAGCGGTCCTCCAGGCGCAGCGCCATGCCAACGCTGTCTTGCACGCCGTAGCGGCACCAGGTGCTGCCCACGCAGGATTTCACAGTACGGGTCGACTTGCCGTAGGCATGGCCGGTCTCGAAGCCGGCCGCGATCAGCTCACCCCAGATCAGCGGCAACTCGTGCAGCTGGGCGCCGAACAGGTCGATGCGCTGGCCGCCGGTGATCTTGGTGTAGAGGTCGTACTTTTTCGCCACCTGGCCGATCACGATCAGCTTCTCAGGGGTGATCTCGCCGCCAGGGATGCGCGGCACCACCGAGTAGGTGCCGTTCTTCTGCATGTTGGCCATGAAGGTATCGTTGGTGTCCTGCAGCGGTACCAGCGCCGGGTCCATGATCGGCTGGTTCCAGCACGAGGCGAGGATCGAGCCCACCGCCGGTTTGCAGATGTCGCAGCCGACATGGCCCTTGCCATGGCGTTCGAGCAGCGCGTTGAAGCTGCGGATGCCCTCGACCCGCACCAGCCCGTAGAGCTCCTGGCGGGTGAAGGCGAAGTGTTCGCAGAGGCTCTTGTCGACAACCACGCCGCGGGCAGTGAGTTGGTGTTCGAACACCTGCTTGAGCAACGCCGCACAGCCGCCGCAGCCGCTGGCCGCCTTGGTGCAGCCCTTGACCGCTGCGAGGTCGCCGCAGCCACTGTCGATGGCCGCGCACACCGCGCCCTTGCTGACGTTGTGGCACGAGCAGATGGTCGCGCTGTCGGGCAGGGCGTCGGCACCCAGGGCCGGTGCGCCGCCGCCTTGCGGCAGGATCAGCGCTGCAGCGTCGGCCGGCAAGGCGATGCCGTTCTGGACGTACTGCAGCAAGGTGTCGTAGTAGCTGTTGTCGCCCACCAGCACTGCACCGAGCACGTGCTTGCCGCTGGCATCCACCACCAGGCGGCGATAGGCGCTGTTGGCCTCGTCGATGAAACGGTAGCTGCGCGACCCCGGCGTGGCGCCGTGGGCATCGCCAATAGAGCCGACATCCACGCCCAGCAGCTTGAGCTTGGTCGACATGTCGGCACCGGTGAATGCGCTGGCGGCTTCGCCCATCAGCAACGCTGCCAGGTTGCGCGCCATGCTGTAGCCCGGGGCAACCAGGCCGAACACGCTGCCGTTCCACGAGGCGCATTCACCAATGGCGAAAATGCGTGGGTCGCTGCTGCGGCAGTGGTTGTCGATCACCACGCCACCGCGCGGGGCGATTTCCAGGCCGCTGGCACGGCCCAGGGCGTCTTGCGGTCGGATACCGGCGGAGAACACGATCAGGTCGGTTTCCAGGTGTTGGCCGCCGTCGAAGTTCATGCGGTAGCGGTAGGCCTCACCGGCGCTGATCGACTGGGTGGCGCACGACAGGTGCACGCCCACACCCAGCGCTTCGATCTGCGCCTTGAGCGCGGCGCCACCCTCACCGTCCAGCTGCACCGGCATCAGCCGCGGGGCAAACTCCACCACATGCGCCTCCAGGCCGAGGGACTTCAGCGCGTTGGCAGCTTCCAGGCCGAGCAGGCCGCCTCCGACCACCACGCCACGGCGCGCTTCGCCGGCGGCGGCGCGAATGGCATCGAGGTCGTCGAGGGTGCGATAGACCAGGCGAGCATTGCCGCTTGAGCCTTCGATCGGGGGCACGAACGGGTAGGAACCGGTGGCCAGGACCAACTGGTCGTAGCCGTAGCGGCCCTCGGCTGTCACCACTTCGCAGCGTTCGCGGTCGATTTCCAGCACTGCTTCGCCCAGGTGCAGGTGCACGCCGCTGCTGCCGTAGTAGTCCTGCCCGCAGAGGGCCAAGGTCTCGGCACAGCTGCCGGCGAAATATTCCGACAGGTGCACGCGGTCGTAGGCACGTTGGCGTTCTTCGCCGAACACGTGCAGCTCGAAGCGCCCGAGCGCGCCGCGTTCGACCAGTTGCTCGACGCAATGGTGGCCGACCATGCCGTTGCCGACGATGACCAGTCGCTCTCGTTGCCCGCTCACTGTTGCCTTCATAAGCCGATCCTCGATCAAAAAAAAAGCGCCTGGAGCCGAAGCTCCAGGCGCCTTTGCCTGTATTCATCACGGTGGGGCCCGGGTTGATCGCCGTTGATCAGTGGGCTTTGTTGTAACAGAGATCTAGCAGGGACTGTGCCAAGCCCGTTACCTGTGCCGGCCTCTTCGCGGGTAAACCCGCTCCCACAAGGCCTCCACTGGTCTCAAGCACTTGTGGGTACGGGTTTGCCCGCGAAGGGGCCAGCGCTACCAATGCACATTTCAAGTGCAGCGCTCACCATCCTGGGGCACTTCAATACACATCACGCCGATACCGCCTGGCCTTGCTCAATGCTTCGACATAGGCATCCGCATCCACCTTGCCATGCACGGCGATCACCTCACGCAACGCCGCATCCACATCCTTGGCCATGCGCTGGGCATCGCCACAGACATAGAAGTACGCCCCCGCCTCCAGCCACTGCCACAATTGCGCGCCTTGCTCCAGCATGCGTTGCTGCACGTAGATCTTCTCGGCCTGGTCCCGCGAGAACGCCGTGTCCAGGCGCAGATGCCCGGCCGCCTGCCAGGCCTGAAGCTGTTCCTGATAGTAGAAATCCGTGGCCGCATACTGCTCGCCGAAAAACAGCCAGTTAGCCCCTTTGGCACCCCGCGCCTCGCGCTCTTCAAGGAAGGCACGGAACGGCGCGACGCCGGTACCGGGCCCGACCATGATCACCGGCACGTCGTTGTCCTCGGGCAGACGAAAATGCTTCGATACCTGCGGGAAGATCGCCACCTTCAGCGCCTGCGCCCGGTCAGCGAGGAACGTTGAGCAGACCCCTTTGCGCTCGCCGTAGCGCACGGTGGAAACGGTCAGGTGCACCTGATCCGGATGAGCCAACGGGCTGGAGCTGATCGAATACAGGCGCGGCTGCAACGGCTTGAGCAAGCCGAGCCAGGCATCCAGCGGCAATCGCTGAGGGAACGCACGCAGCACATCGACCAACTGCCGCCCCCACAGCCAGTCCTGCAGCTCGGCCTTGCACTCGGGCTGCAACAGGCGCTGCAGGTCGGCGGCATGCGTGCTGAATGCCTGCAGTTGCTGAGGGGTGACCTTGGCGATATCCAGATGCGCTTCCAGGGCCTCGGCCAGTGGCATCGCCGGCTGCCCCTTCACTTCCACCAACGCCTTGCCATCGAGCTGCGTCAGCGCCAGCAGCTCCTCGACCAGCGCCGGGCAGTTGCGCGGCCATACGCCCAAGGCATCACCGGCTGCATAGGTGAAACCGCTGCCGGACAGGTCGAATATCAGCTGGCGGGTTTCCTTGCTCGCCCCCGGGCCGTTGAGCAGCTGGTTTGCAAGCAGTGGGGCCGACCAGGGTTGCTGCTTGCTGTAGCTCACCACGGGTGCTGGTTCACTGACCGCTGCCAAAGAGTCCGTGCCGCCGAGTTCTGGCAACAGGGCTTCGAGCCAGCCGGCGAAGGCTTCATCGAAATCCGGTTCGCAATCGACCCGTTGCAGCAAGCGGCGCCCGCCCAGTTCGGCCAGGCGCTGGTCGAGCTTGCGGCCAAAGCCGCAGAACTGGTCGTAGCTGGAGTCGCCCAAGGCCAGCACGGCATAAGGCAGCTGCGCGCAGCAGGCACCCTGCTCGCCTTGCAGCGCCTGCCAGAACGCCTTGGCGCTGTCGGGCGCATCACCATCACCGAAGGTGCTGGTGATCAGCACCACACTGGCCGCGCCTTGCAGTTGGCTGGGGCTTACCGCTTCCATGCAGCTGAGCTGCACCTGGAGGCCAGCGCCACGCAGGCGCTCGGCACACCGCTGGGCAAGCCCCTCGCCATTGCCCGTCTGCGACGCCCACAGCACCTGGTGGCGCGGCATCGTGATAGCCGGCGTGGCTGCTGGCTGCGCGAACAGACCAGCCAACAAGCCGTCTACGAACAGCCGCCGGGATGCGGCCAGCGGCGCACTGGCCGGCAGGCTGGGGACACCCTCGGCACGCGCCTGATCGAGGCCGAGCAGGAAGCCTTGCAGGTAATGACGCTCGTCATCAGCCAGCACCGGGGCTGGCAGGGTGTCCAGGCCAAGCAGGCGGGACAGGGTCGCGGTCGGCATGCGGGCAGGCTCCGGAATAGTGGTATTGAGCTCAAGGGCATCGATACGCTCGCCAGCGACCCGCTCCAGGGCCACGGCGCAATGTTTGAACGCCGGCTGCAGCGACAGCGGGTCGACTGCATCACAGGTCACGGCATTGACCGCCAACTGCTCGCCGATCAGGTCGTTCCAGTGGAACGGGGCAAAGCAGTTGCCGGGCATGACCCGGTCGCTGATGCGCGCTGGCAACACAGCCTGGCCGCGCCGCGAGCGAATGGCGACCTGGTCCTTGTCGGCGATGCCCAGGCGGGCGGCATCTTCGGGGTGGACTTCAACAAAGGGGCCGGGCTCCAGCTTGTTCAGTGCCGGGACCTTGCCGGTCTTGGTCAGGGTATGCCACTGGTGCTGCACACGGCCGGTATTGAGCACCCACGGGTAGTCGGCGTCCGGCAGTTCGGGTGCAGGCAGCCAGGGCCGAGCGAAGAAGCGCGCCTTGCCGCTGGCGGTGGGGAACGCCAGTTCAGGCAGGTTGCCCTCGGCATCGCGCAACAGCTGCTGACTGCTGCCGTCGTTCTGGTAACGCAACGGGCTGCGGTCATCTGCGCGGCCGGGTGCGCAGGGCCACTGCCGTGGGCTGTCGCGCAATTGCTCATAGCCGATCCCGCGCAGGTCGTAGCCGGTGGCCGAGTTCCAGAAGCGCCGGATCTCGTCGTACACCGCCTCGGCGTCGGGGTAGTCGAAGGCATCGGCGTAGCCCATGGCGCAGGCGACCTGGGCGATGATCTGCCAATCCGCCAGGCTCTGGCCCGGTGCCTGGACCGCCCGTGGCATCAGCGTCAGGTTGCGCTCACTGTTGATCATCACGCCCTCGCCTTCGGCCCATAGCGCAGCGGGCAGCAGAATATCGGCGTAGCGGTTGGTCTCGGTGTCGAGGAAGGCATCCTGGGTGATCACCAGCTCGGCATGGCGCAGGCCGTCGATCACCTGTTGGCGGTTGGCGACGCTGGCCACCGGGTTGCTGCAGATGACCCAGCAGGCTTTCACCTCGCCTGCTTTCATCTGCTCGAACAGTGCAATCGTGCCCTCGCCGCTTTCGCTGCGCAGGCTGCCCGGTTGCAAGCCCCACTGCTGCTCGACAAAGGCGCGGTCCGCGGCCACCAACGCCGAGCGCTGCCCCGGCAGGCCCGGGCCCATGTAGCCCATCTCGCGGCCGCCCATGGCATTGGGCTGGCCGGTCAGCGAAAACGGCCCGCTGCCCGGGCGGCAGATGGCGCCGGTGGCCAGGTGCAGGTTGCAGATGGCGTTGCTGTGCCAAGTGCCGTGGACGCTCTGGTTGAGGCCCATGGTCCAGCAGCTCATCCACTCCCCGGCGGTGCCGATCCATTCTGCGGCCTGGCGGATGTCGGCTTCACTCAGGCCGGTCATGGCGGCCACACGTTCAGGGGTGTAATCGTCAAGGAACGGCGGCAGCTCGTCCCAGCCTTCGGTGTAACGGGCGATGAAGTCAGGATCGGTATGGCCGTTGTTGTGCAGCAGGTGCAGCAGGCCGTTGAGCAGGGCCAGGTCACTGCCGGGGCGCACCTGCAGGAACAGGTCGGCCTTGTCGGCGGTAGCGGTGCGCCGCGGGTCGACGACGATCAGCCTGGCGCCGGCCTTGACCCGGTCGAGCAGGCGCAGGAACAGGATTGGGTGGCAGTCGGCCATGTTTGCGCCGATCA
This sequence comes from Pseudomonas sp. URMO17WK12:I7, assembly GCF_003269045.1. NCBI lineage: Bacteria > Pseudomonadati > Pseudomonadota > Gammaproteobacteria > Pseudomonadales > Pseudomonadaceae > Pseudomonas > Pseudomonas sp. URMO17WK12:I7. The sequence continues at coordinate 166,944 of NZ_QLTL01000009.1, forward strand.
CCAGAAACACATCAGCGCGTTCGAAATCCTGGTAGCTGCCGGGCGGGCCGTCGGCACCGAGCGACAGCTTGTAACCACTGCCTGCGCTGGCCATGCACAGCCGCGAATTGGATTCGATGTGACGGGTGCGGATAAAGCCCTTGGCCAGCTTGTTGGCCAGGTACTGGGCCTCCAGTGACATCTGACCGGACACATAGAGCGCCACAGAGTCCGGGCCGTGCTGGTCGATGATACCGCGCAAGCGCTCGCCGGCCTGGGCAATGGCCTGGTCCATGCTGCTGCGTGCTGGTTGCTGACCGCGTTGCTGGCGAACGTAGGCGTCTTCCAGGCGCCCGGCAGCGGTCAGTGGCAGGTGGGCGGTGAGACCTTTGGTACATAGCCGGCCGAAGTTGCTCGGGTGCTGCTTGTCGCCGCTGATCTTGCCGACCTTGCCGTCGACGACACTCATGACGATGCCGCAACCTACGCCGCAGTAAGGGCAGACGCTGCGTACTTCGCGGGTGGTCATGGGTTCTCTCCCCTTTCAGGAACGCAAAAAGGCGTCGGCTGCTCCTGCTTGCTGGGCAAGCGGGGCAACACGGCGCCTTTGTCGTGAGGTTTTCGGGCTGTCGACGTTGATAGCCCTGGATAGCGGTCATTCAGCAATTAGCGGGCCAGCTGTGCCGGCCCCTTCGCGGGTAAACCCGCTCCCACAGGTACTGCGCAGTCTTCAAACCTGTGGCAATCCTGTGGGAGCGGGTTTACCCGCGAAGAGACCGGCACAGAAGGCGCACCACGCGGTGGCAAGCACATGATCCATGGCGCTATGCTGGGGCAATTTCCAGCAAGAGCTACAGCCCGCACTCCATGTCCAAGGTGATCCTCAAGACCCCCGCCCAACTCGAACTGATGCGCAACGCCGGCCAGCTGTTGGCCCAGGTGTTTGCCGAACTCGACGGTTTCATCCGCCCCGGCGTGACCACGATGCAGATCAACGACCACGCCGAAGCATTCATCGTCGATACACTCAAGGCCCGCCCCGCCAGCAAGGGCCAGTACGGTTTCCCCTATTCGCTCAACACGTCGGTGGACCACGTGGTCTGCCACGGCATCCCCAAGGCCGATGAAGTGCTGAAGGAAGGCTCGATCATCAACGTCGACGTCACCCTGGAACAGGGTGGCTACATTGCCGACTCGTCGAAGATGTACAGCATCGGGCCGATCAGTGAAGACGCGCAAAGGCTGGTCGACACCACCTACGACGCGCTGTGGAAAGGCATCGAGCAGGTACGCCCAGGGGCGACGCTGGGTGATATCGGCCATGCCATCCAGGCCCATGCCGAAGCGGCTGGCTACAGTGTGGTACGCGAATACTGCGGGCATGGTATCGGCCAGCAGATGCACGAAGGCCCCGAAGTACTGCATTTCGGCCTGCGTGGCATGGGCATGAAGTTGCAGCCGGGGATGGTGTTTACCATCGAGCCGATGATCAACCAGGGTGGGCGCGGGACGCGAACGCTGAAGGATGGCTGGACGGTGATTACCCGGGACCACTGCCTGTCGGCGCAGTGGGAGCACACGGTGGCGGTTACGGAGGACGGGGTCGAAGTGCTGACGTTGCGCGAAGAGGAGCGTAATCGCTGAGATTGCAGGGGCGCCGGCCCGGTCGCAAAAGGCTGCAAAGCAGCCCCAAGATCGACCAGGCAGCGCAATTGTTCAGAATACAGAAACAAAAAAAGCGACCCTAAGGTCGCTTTCTTTGTGGCTTCCGGGTGTTCAGTGGGCCCTGGAAGCGGAATATGGCGCAGCGGACGGGACTCGAACCCGCGACCCCCGGCGTGACAGGCCGGTATTCTAACCGACTGAACTACCGCTGCGCTATTCAACGAGTGGTGGGTGATGACGGGATCGAACCGCCGACCCTCTGCTTGTAAGGCAGATGCTCTCCCGGCTGAGCTAATCACCCATTCGTCTCGGTGAGGCGCGCATTCTACGGACGAACCAGAAGCCTGGCAAGCCATTGATGCAACTTTTTCGCAAAAATTATCAGCAACACATTTCAGGCACAAAAAAAGCGACCCTAAGGTCGCTTTCTCTGTTACTTCCGGGTGTTCAGTGGGCCCTGGAAGTGGAATATGGCGCAGCGGACGGGACTCGAACCCGCGACCCCCGGCGTGACAGGCCGGTATTCTAACCGACTGAACTACCGCTGCGCTATACATCGAGTGGTGGGTGATGACGGGATCGAACCGCCGACCCTCTGCTTGTAAGGCAGATGCTCTCCCGGCTGAGCTAATCACCCTTCGTCTCGGTGTGGCGCGCATTCTACGGACGGCCTGCTACCCTGGCAAGCACTTTTTTAACTTTTTTCAAAAAAAATCCCAGCCCTTTCAAAGACCTAGCGCAGCCGGGGCTTTTCTTTCCTTATATGACCCTGCTGGCCCTATGACAGGGCTGGCCTCGGAGCACTGCTCGGAGAATAATGCCCGCCTTATGCATTAAGGAGAGATTGCCCCTCATGTGGTTCAAGAACCTGCTGTCCTACCGCCTGACCCAGGAAGTACCGTTCGAGGCTGAAGCGCTGGAAGCCGCCCTGGCCTCCAAGCCGGCCCGCCCCTGCGCCAGCCAGGAGCTGACCACCTACGGTTTCGTCGCGCCGTTCGGCAAGGGCGAAGACGCTCCCCTGGTGCACGTCAGCGGCGAGTTCCTGCTGGTTGCCGCGCGCAAGGAAGAACGCATCCTGCCGAGCAGCGTGGTCAACGATGCCGTGAAGGAAAAGGTCGAAGAGATCGAGACCGAGCAGATGCGCAAGGTCTATAAAAAAGAGCGCGACCAGATCAAGGACGAGATCATCCAGGCGTTCCTGCCGCGCGCGTTCATCCGCCGCTCGATGATCTTCGCCGCCATCGCCCCGCGCCTGGGGATGATCCTGGTCAACTCGGCCAGCGCCAAGCGCGCCGAAGACCTGCTGTCGACCCTGCGTGAAGTGATGGGCTCGCTGCCGGTGCGCCCGGCCACGGTGAAGATTGCACCGACCGCGACCATGACCGACTGGGTCAAGTCGCAACAGGCTGCCGAAGGCTTCTATGTGCTGGACGAGTGCGAGCTGCGTGACACCGCCGAAGACGGCGGCATCGTGCGCTGCAAACGCCAGGACCTGACCGGCGAGGAAATCCAGCTGCACCTGAGCACCGGCAAGGTGGTCACCCAGCTGGCCCTGGCCTGGCAGGACAAGCTGTCGTTCGTGCTCGACGACAAGATGGTGATCAAACGCCTGAAGTTCGAAGAGCTGCTGCAGGAACAGGCTGAACAGGACGGGGGTGATGAAGCCGCGCAGCAGTTCGATGCCAGCTTCCAGCTGATGATGATGACCTTTGCCGAATTCCTGCCGGTGCTGTTCGAAGCGCTGGGTGGGGAGGAGATTCCGCAAGGGGTCTGAGGTAGTTTGAAAGACCGGTGCTGGGCTGATTCTCAGCAGTAACCAGTACCGGCCTCTTCGCGGGCAAGCCCGCTCCCACAGGGATCACCACAGACTCGAATACTGTGGCGATACCTGTGGGAGCGGGCTTGCCCGCGAAAGGGCCTGTGAAATTCATAACGCTATAAATAGATAAGGAATTGCCCCATGCGTGCCCTCGCCGCCTTAAGCCGCTTCGTCGGCAATACCTTCGCCCTGTGGGTGCTGGTGTTCGCCGTGCTGGCCTTCCTGCAGCCCCAGTGGTTCATCGCCCTCAAGGTCGCCATCGTGCCGCTGCTGGGCCTGGTGATGTTTGGCATGGGCCTGACCCTCAAGCTCGACGACTTCGCCGCCCTCGCCCGCCAACCCTGGCGAGTGGCCCTTGGCGTGGTGGCGCACTTCGTGATCATGCCGGGCATGGCCTGGCTGCTGTGCCAGCTGTTTCACCTACCGGCGGAAATCGCCGTGGGCGTGATCCTGGTCGGCTGTTGCCCGAGCGGCACGGCGTCGAACGTGATGGTCTGGCTGTCCAAGGGCGACCTGGCGCTGGCAGTGGCCATTGCCGCCGTGACCACCCTGCTCGCCCCTTTGCTGACCCCGGCGCTGATCTGGTTCCTGGCCTCTGCCTGGCTGCCGGTGTCCTTCATGGACATGTTCTGGTCAATCCTGCAGCTGGTGATGTTGCCGATTGTGCTCGGCGTGCTGGCCCAGCGCCTGCTGGGTGCACGGCTGCAGACGGCGGTGCAGGTGCTGCCACTGGTGTCGGTGGTGAGCATCGTGATGATCGTCTGCGCGGTGGTGGCGGCCAGCCAGGCCAAGATCGCCGAGTCGGGCCTGCTGATCATGGCCGTGGTGGTGCTGCACAACACCTTCGGCTATCTGCTGGGTTACCTCACAGGCCGCCTCTGCAAGCTGCCGTTGGCCCAGCGCAAGTCGCTGGCGCTTGAGGTGGGGATGCAGAACTCGGGGTTGGGGGCGGCATTGGCGGCGGCACACTTCTCACCGCTGGCGGCAGTGCCGAGTGCGCTGTTCAGCGTCTGGCACAACATTTCCGGGGCGCTGCTGTCGACCTGGTTCCGCAGGATGGAAGATTCATCGGCCCCCATAGAAGAGGTTGAGCCAGCCAGGCATTGATGTGTACCCTGATGGCCACTGTGAGGACGACCTCACGACGCACCGCGTGACCATCCCGGGGACGGCCCCATCATTCGCAACGATGGAGACGCATCATGTCCTGGATCATCCTGTTCTTCGCCGGCCTGTTCGAGGTCGGCTGGGCCGTCGGCTTGAAGTACACCGACGGCTTCAGCAAACCCCTCCCCACCGCGCTCACCGTCGCCGCCATGGCCGTCAGCCTGGGCCTGCTGGGCCTGGCCATGAAGGAACTGCCACTGGGTACCGCCTATGCCATCTGGACCGGCGTCGGCGCCGTCGGCACGGTGATCGCCGGGATCATCCTGTTCGGCGAGTCGATGGCCCTGGTACGGCTGGTCAGCGTGGCGCTGATCGTTACCGGCCTGATCGGCCTGAAAGTCAGCGCCAGCTGATACCCCGTCCTTAGCGCAGGCCACCGCGCAAGCGGCTGACCTGCTCACGCAGGGCTTCTGGCTGCGCCGCCTCCACCGGGATGGCGGCGCCTGCCACGATGGTTACCCGCGACCACAGGCGCTTGAAGAAGCCCTTGGCCGGATCGCGGCTGAAGAAGCTCCCCCACAACCCCTGCAGCGCCAGCGGAATCACCGGCACCGGGGTTTCTTCGAGAATACGGCTGACGCCGCCCTTGAACGCATCGATCTCGCCGTCGCCGGTCAGTTTGCCTTCCGGAAAGATGCACACCAGCTCACCGTCCGCCAGGTATTCGGCGATGCGGGCGAAGGCTCGCTCGTAGGTCGCCTGGTCTTCGTTGCGCCCGGCAATCGGAATGGCGCCCGCCGTGCGGAACACGAAGTTGAGCACCGGCAGGTTGTAGATCTTGTAGTACATGACAAAGCGGATGGGCCGGCGAATCGCCCCGCCCAGCAGCAGCGCATCGACGAACGACACGTGGTTGCACACCAGCAGTGCCGCGCCTTCATCAGGGATACGCTCGAGGTCACGGTGTTGCACGCGGTACATCGAGTGGCTGAGCAGCCAGATCAGGAAGCGCATGGTGAATTCGGGCACGATCTTGAAGATGTAGGCGTTGACCAGCACGTTCAGCAGCGACACCACCAGGAACAGCTGCGGGATGCTCAGCTTCGCCACGCTCAGCAGGACAATGGTGAAGATCGCCGAGACCACCATGAACAAGGCATTGAGGATGTTGTTGGAAGCGATCACCCGGGCCCGTTGGTCCTCGGCGGTGCGGGCCTGGATCAGTGCGTACAGCGGCACGATGTAGAAGCCGCCGAACACGCCAAGGCCGACGATCGACAGCAGGATCCACCAAGACGCCTGCATGCCTAGCAGTGCCAGCCAGTCGTGCGGCTGGGCGCCCGCCGGTACGTCACCGGAATGCCACCACCAGAGCAGGCCGAACAGGGTCAGGCCGAACGAGCCGAACGGCACCAGGCCGATTTCCACCTTGCGCCCGCTGAGCCGTTCGCACAGCAGCGAACCGAGGGCAATGCCCACCGAGAACAGGGTCAGCACCAGGGTCACTGCGGTCTCGTCACCGTGCAGCCACTCTTGGGCGTAAGTCGGGATCTGGGTCAGGTAGATGGCACCGACGAACCAGAACCACGAGTTGCCAACGATCGAGCGCGACACCGCCGGGGTCTGCCCCAGGCCCATGCGAAGGATCACCCACGACTGCTTGAAGATGTTCCAGTCCAGCGCCATTTGCGGCGACGCAGCCGCCGCCCGCGGGATCCAGCGGCTGGCCAGGTAGCCCAGCACGGCAGTGCCGACCACGCCACCGGCCACCACCGTGGCGTAGCTGTCGGTGGCCATCATCACCCCGGCGCCGATGGTGCCGACCAGGATGGCGAGAAAGGTGCCCATCTCCACCAGGCCGTTGCCGCCAACCAGCTCTTCTTCGCGCAGGGCCTGGGGCAGGATCGAGTACTTCACCGGGCCGAACAATGCCGAGTGGGTACCCATGCCGAACAAGGCCACCAGCATCAGCGTGAGGTGGTTGGTGACGAAGCCAATGGCACCGACCGCCATGATGCCGATCTCGGCCAGCTTGATCGCACGGATCAGGGCGTCCTTGGCGAACTTCTCGCCGAACTGCCCGCCCAGTGCCGAGAACAGGAAGAACGGCAGGATGAACAACAGTGCACAGAGGTTGACCCAGATCGAACGGTCGCCGTCGCCCAGGCTGAGCTTGAACAGGATCGCCAGGATCAGCGACTGCTTGAACAGGTTGTCGTTGAAGGCACCCAGTAACTGGGTGACGAAGAACGGCAGGAAACGCCGCTTGCCGAGCAAGGTGAATTGCGAGGGGTGACTCATCGTCCTTGTTCCTGAGTGTCTTTTGTCATTGGAGGCACGCGGAGCGCGACAAGCCACAAATCTGCACGGGAAAGCCTTGGGCTGGCAAGCAACACGGCATGAATCAGGACCCCGCGCACAGTTTGATATCACCGTGACACTAATTTCATGAAAAGCACTGTTCAGATTTTGTTACACATGCCGATAATTCATATAGATGACTATATCTGACAGAAGGGATGGACCTCAGGTCTCCTCCAATCCATAAGAACAGGAGCTCGGCAGTATATGTTTACCTGGTTCGGCGATCTCAGGATCGCCCACAAACTCTTCCTCGGTTTCGGCCTGGTGCTGTGCCTGACGCTGGTGCAGTCGCTCATCAGCTGGGACGGTATGGGCAGCCTGGTACGGCGCAGCGAGGTGGTCAGCGATGTGTCGCGCCTCAACGACGCCCTGGGCGACCTGCGCGAAGCGCGCCTGCGCCACGCCATGGCCAATGGCGCGCCAACCGAGAGCAAGCAGTTGCAGGCCGCGCTGGAGGCGTTCAAGCCAACCCTGGCAACGCTGCGTGAAGTGATGATCCGGGCGCAGAGCCAGGCACTGATCAATACTGCCGACCAGGCTCTGCAGGGCTACAGCGCCAACCAGGCCGCCAGCTTGCGTTCCTATGAAAAGATGCGCGCTGCACAGAAGGAAATGGGCGTGCTGGCCACCCAGTCGTTTGCCAGCATCGAGCAGATTCGCAATCAGGTGCGTGCCTTGCCTGATGCCGAACAGCGTTTCGTGCGCATCGAGGCGATCAACCAGATCCGCGAGAACCTGATCCTGCTGCGCTACCACGTTCGCGGTTACACGGGTAACACCAACGCCGAGACCGAGCAGCTGATGAACACCCAGATCGCCACCACGGTGAACGATCTGCCTGGGCTGGTCGCTCGTTTCAATGGCAACTTCCCGCAGCAGTTCCAGCAATTGCAGCAGCAGGTACAGGCCTATGCCGCCGCTGTCGAAGCGTTCCGCGGCGAGGTCAGCCACCTGGTCGGCTACCGCGCGGCCATGGCCAAGGACATCGAAACCCTCAACGGCGTCATTGGCCAACTGCTCGATGACCAGGCAGTGCGGGTCGCCACGGACAGCCATTTCGCTCGCACCCTGCAGATTGCCACCACCCTGCTCGCCCTGCTGATCGGGGCACTGGCAGCCGTGGTGATCGCCCGGCAGATCAGCCAGCCGCTGCGCCAGGCACTGAACGCCATGGAGCAGGTGGCCGGCGGTGACCTGAGCGAGCAACCGACCAGCCGCCGCCGCGACGAGGTCGGGCAATTGCAGAACGCCCTGCAGGGCATGACCCGCAACCTGCGCGAGCTGATCGCCCAGGTACGCGATGGCATTTCGCAGATCGCCAGCGCCACCGAGGAGCTTTCGGCGATCACCGAGCAGACCAGCGCCGGTGCCAACCACCAGAAGGTGGAAACCGACCAGGTGGCCACGGCCATGCAGGAAATGGCTGCCACCGTGCAAGAGGTGGCGCGCAATGCTGGCGAAGCCTCCGAGGCCGCCAGCGCCACCGACGACGAAGCCCGTGAAGGTGACAGCGTGGTCAATCGCGCCGTTACCCAGATCGGCCGCCTGGCCAGCCAGGTGGATGCCACTGGCGCAGCCATGGACGCCCTGCGCACCGAAAGCCAGCGTATCGGCAAGGTCATGGATGTGATCAAGGCCGTGGCCGAGCAGACCAACCTGCTGGCGCTCAACGCCGCTATCGAAGCGGCCCGGGCCGGTGAGGCTGGCCGTGGCTTTGCCGTGGTGGCCGATGAAGTGCGCAGCCTGGCGCAGCGTACCCAGGCATCGACACTGGAGATCGAGTCGGCGATCGGCAGCCTTGAAGAAGGCACCCGCTCGGTGAGCGAGTTGATGGAACAGAGCCAGAGCCTGACCGAAAGCAGCGTGGCGCTAGTCCGTGAGGCCGGGGTGGCACTGGAAGGGATTACCCAGCGCGTATCGGGGATCCAGCTGATGAACCAGCAGATTGCCGCAGCGTCCGAGCAGCAGAGTGCGGTGGCTGAAGAGATCAGCCGCAGCGTAGTCACGGTGCGGGACATTTCCGAACAGACCGCTGAAGCCAGTCAGCAGACCTCAGCGTCCAGTGTGGAACTGGCGCGGTTGGGTGGGCAGTTGCAGCAGATGATCAGCCGGTTCCGCTTTTGAGCCATTGATCTGAAAGCTGTACTGACTTGTGTTGGAGCGGCCTGGTGTCGCGAAAGGGCTGCGAAGCGGCCCCAGGATTTCAGCTTCGCAGTTGAATTTGCCGGGGCCGCGCCGCGGCCCTTTCGCGACACCAGGCCGCTCCTACAGATACTGCGGCGCCTTCAAGATGGCGGATTACTCGAAGCCGAACAGCGCCCGCGCAGTCTCCACCAGCAGCGCTCGGCGCAATTGCGCCGAGCAACCCAGGGCCTCGAACTGCTCTACCGCCGAGCTGAAGCTCACCGACGACTCATGCTGGGTATGCGGCCAATCGCTGCCCCACATCAGCCGCTCTGCCCCATAGTGGGCTTCAAGTGCGCACAGGGCCTGCCGCGCAAAGGCCAGGTTCTGCTCCGGCGTACCTTCCAGCCGGTAGATACCCGATACCTTGACCCACACCTTGCCCTTGCCGCCCAGCGTCAGCAGCTCGGCAAAGCCCGGCTGCCCCAGGCCCAGGCGGGCATCGGGCCGGCCAAAGTGGTCGACCACGATATCCAGGCCATAAGGCTCCAGTGCCCGCACCAGCGCAGGAATGTCCGCCACATGGCGATGCAGCTCCAGGTGCCAGCCTTGTTCACCGATGCGCTCAAGCATGGGCCGCCATTCGCTACCCGTCAGGTCTGGCAGGCTTTGACCCATGAGGTTCAGGCGCACGCCCCTGACACCCAGCCGGGCCATTTCCTGCAAGGTCTCACGCTCGACGTCACGCTCAAGCATCACGACGCCGCGCATCTGCCCCGGCACGGTCTGCAGGGCACTGAGCAGGTAGCGGTTGTCGGTGCCCAGGAAACTGGGCTGCACCAACACACCATGGCTGAAACCGTGGGCCAGCAACTGGCCCAGGTAATCGCCCAGCGGCGCATCATAGCTGGGCGCGTAACGCCGCTCGTTGGCCAGGTTCAGCCCACGGCTGAAGACATGGGCATGGCTGTCGATGGCGGTCAGGTGTGGAGCAGGAACGTCGGGCATGGTTTTCACAGGGTAGTCAGGTTACTTGGCGACAGCGCCAGCCATGGCCGGCGCTGGAGTGGCCTCAAGGTTGCGGCCACGGGTTTCCGGCAGGCACAGCGCGGCGAACATGGCCACGCCGTAGGCGATGCCGGCATCGATACCGATCGCGCTACCCAGCGACATGGATTCGCTCATGTGGCCGACCAGGAACGGGAACACCGCCGACAGCACACGGCCGAAGTTGTAGCAGAAGCCGACCCCGGCACCGCGCACGTCAGCCGGGTACAGCTCGTTGAAGAACGCCCCCAGGCTGGCCGGGATGCCGGCAGCGAAGAAACCGAGCGGGAAGCCGAGGAAGAGCATCTGAGTGTTGCTCAGCGGGAAGAACACGTAGGCCTGCACGGTCAGCACACAGCACAGGGCGAACAGCAGGATGTTCTTGCGTCGGCCGATGCGGTCGATCAACAGGCCACTGACCACGCAACCACACCAGAAGGCGAAGATGATCACCGCCAGGTAGCCGCCGGAGTTGAGTACCGACAGGTTGCGTTCGGTCTTCAGGAAGGTCGGCAGCCAGGTCATCACCGCGTGGTAGCCACCGTGGGCACCCAGGCCCAGCAGGCCGCCGAGCAGGGTCACGCGCAGCAGTTCCGGGCGGAAGATGCCGGCCATGGACTTGAAGAAACTGCCAGGGATGGCCTTGTCTTTCTGCAGGCGCTGGAAGCTGTCCGGCTCTGGCACGTTGCGGCGCACCCAGATGATCAGCAGCGATGGCAGCAGGCCGACGAAGAACATCACCCGCCAGGCGTATTCGGCCGGCACCAACGAGTAGATCAGGGTGAACAGGCCCACTGCCAGGCCCCAGCCCACAGCCCAGGCACTCTGCACGGTGCCCATGACCTTGCCGCGGTATTTCGGGTTGATGGTCTCGGCCATCAGCACCGCGCCGGCCGCCCACTCGCCACCGATACCGAAGCCCTGCATGGCCTTGACGAACAACAGTGGATAAAAGCCGGTGACGAACGCCGACAGGAAGGTGAAGAAAGAGAACCAGAGGATCATCCACTGCAAGGTCCGCACGCGGCCATAACGGTCCGACAGGGTGCCGCCGAGCCAGCCACCGATCGCCGAGGTGACCAGGGTCAGGCCGCTGATCAGGCCGGCATCGCCCTTGGTCAGGGAGAATGCAGCGATCAACGCGGGGATGGCCAGGCCGAACATCTGCACTTCCAGCGCATCGAGCGACCAGCCACCGAAACAGGCCCAGAACGTCTTGCGTTCCCGTGTAGTGATCTGGCGGTACCAGCTGAACATGATTGTTATCCTTCTAGTCGTGTGTGTGACGGCCGGGCGTGCCGAAGCGCTTGGCACGCTGACGACCGGGCAGGCGAAGCCACTGCGCCGTGGCAGAACGGCGCAGACGGGTAAAAGGCGAAGCGGCCGGCTTAACGGCTCAGCGAATGTCGACGCGGTAGCGGAAGTGCTGTGCATGGCCGCGCGAGCGGCGCCATTCCAGAGGTTTGCCGGCGTAATCGCGGGCCAGGCGCTCGATCACCACCACCGGGCTGTCGACCGGCAGTTGCAACAAGCGGCCGTGGGCCGCATCGACCGCTTCGGCGGTCAGGGTTTCTTCGGCATAGGCGACCACCTGGCCACACAGTTCCTCGTAGATCGGATAGAGCAGCGGGCCTTTGCTTTGCAGCTCGACATCGAGCAGCGGCTGGAAGGTCTGACGCGGCAGCCAGATCTCTTCGGCGAGCACCGGTTGGGCGCCGAGCAGTCGGGTACGGACAATGCGAATGACCTGGGCCTCGGCGGCAAGGCCCAAGGCTTCGGCAACGGCCGACGGTGCCGGTACCGGCTCGATGGAGAGGATGCGGCTTTCCGGCATCACCCGCTCGCCGGTGGCGGTCTCGAAGCGGAAGAAGCGGAACAGCGAAGACTGGAACTGCGGGCGGCGGATGAAGGTGCCGCGGCCCTGCTGACGCTCCAGCACGCCCTCGGCGACCAGCACGTCGACGGCCTTGCGCACGGTGCCGACGGACATGTCGAACTCGGTGGCCAGGGCCGCTTCGGTGGGAATGGCCTCGCCCGGGCGCCAGCGGTTGTTGGCGATCTGCTCGATCAGGTGATCGCGCAGTTGTTGATAGCGTGGTAGTCGAGCATCACCTGACAGTGGGTGCATGGGTCGGCTCTCGTCTTGTTATGTAAACATATATATGAATTTTTCGAGAGTATTCCCCGTGGGTGACAGGCTGTCAATCCTCCGCTGGTCGCCGCCGCCGGCCTCACTTATCCTCAGGCATCGGAAATTTCCACAACAAGGACGTGGCAATGCTCGCCGCCCTGAAAGGCTACCCCGCCAGCGTCCGCCTGCTGCTGGCCACTACCTTCACCCTCACCGTGGCCCGGGCCCTCACCCTGCCCTACCTGGTGGTCTACCTGGCCGACAATTTCCAGCTTGCGGTGGGCCACATCGGCCTGTTGATCGGAGGCGCGCTGATCGTCGCGTCACTGCTGAGCCTGTACGGCGGGCACCTGGTCGACACGGTGCGCAATCACACCCTGGTCAGCGCCAGTACACTGGTGTTCGCTTTGGCCTTCGTGGCCGCCATTGCCAGTCGATCGGCGTTGCTGTTCTTTTTCTGCCTGGTGCTGATCAACCTGGCCCTGGCCGTGGTCGACATCGCCGCCAAGGCGGGCTTCTGCGCACTGCTGCCAGTGGCGCAACGGGCCGAGGTGTTCGCCATCAAGTACACCTTGAACAACGTCGGTTACGCCGTCGGCCCGATGCTCGGCGTGGCCATGCTGGCGCTCGACGATCATCTGCCCTTCATCGCCTCGGCGCTGACCGGCCTTGGCATGTGCCTGGCCTACTGGCGCCTGGGCGACCGAGGGCTGCAGGCCAGTACCCCAGAGCAGCCAGCTGCAGGCTTCGCCCAAGTGGCATTGGGCCTGGCACGTGACCGTCGACTGGTGTGCTTCACCCTGGGTGGCGTGCTGAGCGCGGTGGTGTTCGGCCAGTTCACCGCGTACCTGTCGCAGTACCTGGTGGTGACCAGCAGCGCCAGCGAGGCAGCACGGCTGGTCGGCTACCTGGTAACCACCAACGCGGTCACGGTGATCGCCCTGCAGTACCTGATTGGCCGGCGCATCGGCCGCCAGCAGCTGATGCCCTGGCTGCTGGCGGGCATGGCGCTGTTCATTGCCGGGTTGCTGGGTTTTGCCATGGCCGGGTCGGTCATGGGCTGGTGCCTGGCAATGCTGGTGTTCACCCTGGGTGAGATCATCGTCATACCCGCCGAGTACATGTTCATCGACCTGATTGCCCCGGAGCACCTGCGCGGGGTGTATTACGGGGCGCAGAACCTGTCCAACCTCGGCGCAGCGCTGGGGCCGGTGATGGTGGGATTCGCCCTGGGGCGGTGGTGGCCGGGGGTGATCTTCTACCTGCTGGTGATGTCAGTGATACTCGCCGGCGTGTTCTACTGGCTGGGTACCCGTCGGGGTTGATGTCGTCCGTACCGGCCAATCGCGGCTAAAGCCGCTCCTACAACCATCGTCGGCGCTGACGAACCGCCCCCTGCGTGCCAGACTGATTGATCGGGACCGCGTTATCTTTTTTGCTCCGGAGTTTTCATGTCGTTGTCCAGCGGGCTGATCGCCGTGGTCGCCCTGGCCTATATGGCCATCATGTTCGCTATCGCCTTCTACGGCGACCGCCGCAGCACGCCGTTGCCGCCGCGTCTGCGTGCGTGGGTGTATAGCCTTTCGCTGGCGGTGTACTGCACCAGCTGGACCTTCTTCGGCGCGGTCGGCCAGGCTGCCGAACAGCTCTGGGCGTTCCTGCCGATCTACCTCGGGCCGATCTTGCTGCTGATCTTCGCGCCCTGGGTACTGCAGAAGATGGTGCTGATCAGCAAGCAGCAGAACATCACCTCGATCGCCGACTTCATCGCCGCCCGCTATGGCAAGTCACAGTCCCTGGCGGTGGTGGTGGCGCTGATCTGCCTGGTTGGCGTGCTGCCTTACATTGCCCTGCAGCTCAAGGGCATCGTGCTCGGCGTCAACCTGCTGATCGGCGCCAACGCCGACGCCACCGGCACCCGCGTGCAGGACACTGCGCTGGTGGTATCGCTGGTGCTGGCGCTGTTCGCCATCGTCTTCGGCACCCGCAGTCTGGACGTCACCGAGCACCACCGCGGCATGGTCCTGGCCATCGCCTTCGAGTCGATGATCAAGCTGCTGGCGTTCCTCGCCGTGGGCGTGTTCGTGGTGTTCAACCTGTACGACGGCTTCGACGACCTGTTTACCCAGGCGCGCCAATCGGTGCAGCTGGACAGCTATTGGCAGGAAACCATCAACTGGCCGTCGATGGTGGTGCAGACCGCGGTGGCGATGATGGCGATCATCTGCCTGCCGCGGCAGTTCCACGTCACCGTGGTGGAGAACATCGAACCCCAGGACATGCGCCTGGCGCGCTGGGTGTTCCCGCTGTACCTGGCCCTGGCTGCACTATTCGTGGTGCCAATCGCCCTGGCCGGGCAGATGTTGCTGCCGGGCACGGTGATTTCCGACTCCTTCGTGATCAGCCTGCCGCTGGCCGAAGCGCACCCGAGCCTGGCCCTGCTGGCCTTCATCGGCGGTGCTTCGGCCGCCACTGGCATGGTCATCGTCGAGGCCGTGGCGCTGTCGACCATGGTCTCCAACGACATGCTGCTGCCCTGGCTGCTGCGCCGCAACAACGCCGAAAGGCCGTTCGAGGCATTCCGCCACTGGATGCTGTCGGTGCGCCGGGTGACCATCGTGGTGATCCTGCTGCTGGCCTACGTCAGCTACCGCCTGCTCGGCTCCACCGCGAGCCTGGCGACCATCGGCCAGATCGCCTTCGCCGCCGTCACCCAGCTGACCCCAGCCATGCTCGGCGCCCTGTACTGGAAGCAGGCCAACCGGCGCGGCGTGTTCGCCGGCCTGGCGGCGGGCATCTTCCTGTGGTTCTACACCCTGGTGCTGCCGATCATCGCCCATAGCCTGGGCCTGTCGCTCGGGCTGTTCCCGGGGCTGGCCTGGCTGCATGGCAACCCGCTCGGCTTGCCGATCAGCCCCTTGACCCAGGGCGTGGTGCTGTCGCTGGCAGGCAACTTCACCCTGTTCGTGTGGGTGTCGATGCTGTCGCGCACCCGCGTGTCGGAGCACTGGCAGGCGGGCCGTTTCATCGGCCAGCAGACCAGCGCCCGCCCCAGCAGCAAACCGTTGCTGGCGGTACAGATCGATGACCTGCTCAACCTGGCCTCGCGCTTCGTCGGCGAGGAACGCGCGCGGCAGAGTTTCATCCGCTTCGCCTACCGTCAGGGCAAAGGCTTCAACCCCAACCAGAACGCCGACGGCGACTGGATCGAACACACCGAACGCCTGCTCGCCGGTGTGCTCGGCAGTTCCTCGACCCGCGCCGTGGTCAAGGCCGCCATCGAGGGCCGCGACATGCAGCTCGAGGACGTGGTACGCATCGCCGACGAAGCCAGCGAGGTGCTGCAGTTCAACCGTGCCCTGCTGCAGGGCGCCATCGAGAACATCAACCAGGGCATCAGTGTGGTCGACCAGAACCTGCACCTGGTGGCCTGGAACCGCCGTTACCTGGAGCTGTTCAACTACCCCGACGGGCTGATCAGCGTCGGCCGGCCGATCGCCGACATCATCCGCTACAACGCTGAGCGCGGCCTGTGTGGCCCGGGCGAGGCGCAAGTGCATGTGGCGCGGCGCCTGCACTGGATGCGCCAGGGCCGTGCCCACTCTTCCGAACGCTTGTTCCCCAACGGCCGGGTGATCGAGCTGATCGGCAACCCGATGCCCGGTGGCGGCTTCGTGATGAGTTTCACCGACATCACCCCGTTCCGCGAGGCCGAGCAGGCGCTGCGCGACGCCAACGAAGGGCTGGAGCAGCGTGTGGCAGAGCGCACCCATGAGTTGTCGCAGCTGAACCAGGCACTGTCGGAAGCCAAGAGCCAGGCCGAAGCGGTGAGCAAGTCCAAGACCCGCTTCCTCGCTGCCGTCAGCCATGACCTGATGCAGCCGCTGAACGCTGCCCGGCTGTTCTCCGCCGCCCTGTCGCAGCAGGCCGAAGGCATGAACGAAGAGGCCCAGCAGCTGGTGCAGCACATGGACAGCTCGCTGCGTTCGGCCGAGGAACTGATCAGCGACCTGCTGGACATTTCGCGCCTGGAAAACGGCAAGATCACCCCCGACGCCAAACCTTTCGCCCTCAACGAACTGTTCGACACCCTCGGCGCCGAGTTCAAGGTACTGGCGGCCGAAAAGGGCCTGGAATTCCGCTTGCGCGGTAGCCGTCTGCGGGTCGACAGCGACATGAAGCTGCTGCGCCGGGTGCTGCAGAACTTCCTCACCAATGCCCTGCGCTACGGCAAGAGCCCGATACTGCTGGGGGTGCGCCGCCAAGGCGAGCACCTGTGGCTGGAAGTCTGGGACCGCGGCCCGGGCATTGCCGATGACAAGCTGCAGGTGATTTTCCAGGAATTCAAGCGCCTGGACAGCCACCAGACTCGCGCTGAAAAAGGCCTGGGCCTGGGCCTGGCGATCGCCGATGGCTTGTGCCGGGTGCTTGGCCACAAGCTGGAAGTGCGTTCCTGGCCCGGCAAGGGCACGGTATTCCGCGTCAATGTGCCGATTGCCCAGCACACCGCGGCGGCACCGAGCGCGCCGGTGGAAATTGCGAGCCAGCCGCTGGCCGGTTTGCAGGTGCTGTGCGTGGACAACGAAGACAGCATCCTGATCGGCATGAACAGCCTGCTCAGCCGCTGGGGTTGCCAGGTCTGGACCGCACGCAATCGCGCCGAATGCGAGGCACTGCTGGCCAAGGGCATGCGCCCGCACCTGGCGCTGGTGGACTTCCACCTGGATGACGGCGAAACCGGTACCGAGCTGATGGGCTGGTTACGCGCGCGCCTGGGCGAGCCGGTGCCCGGTGTGGTGATCAGCGCCGACGGCAGCAAGGAAACCTTGGCCACCGTGCATGCCGCTGGCCTGGATTACCTGGCCAAACCGGTAAAGCCGGCGGCCTTGCGTGCCCTGCTCAATCGCCATCTGAGCCTGGTTCAGTAACCGCCGCGTCGGCCAGTGCTTCGTCCGCGAGTGCCCGCTCCAGCAGCTCGGCCGGCAGGCTCTTGCTGGCACGGGCCCCGAGCAGCTTGAGCTGCTCGCTGCGGCTGACCAGGTTGCCGCGCCCTTCGCACAGTTTGTTGCGTGCTGCGGCGTAGGCCTTGTCGACTTGCTGCAGGCGGTTGCCCAGTTCGTCCAGGTCCTGGATGAACAGCACGAACTTGTCGTACAGCCAACCGGCGCGCTCGGCGATTTCTCGGGCGTTCTGGCCCTGGCGTTCCTGCTTCCACAGGCTGTCGATGACCCGCAGGGTAGCGAGCAAGGTGGTGGGGCTGACGATCACGATCTGCCGGTCGAAGGCCTCTTGGAACAGGTTTGGCTCAGCTTGCAGGGCCGCCGAAAACGCCGCTTCGATGGGCACGAACAGCAGCACGAAGTCCAGGCTGTGCAGGCCTTCGAGGCGGTTGTAGTCTTTGCTCGACAAGCCTTTGACGTGGCTGCGCAGCGACTGCACGTGCTGCTTCAGGGCGTTTTCATCGTTGTTGCTGACGAACTGCTGGTAGGCGGTGAGGCTGACCTTGGCATCGACCACTACCTGCTTGTCGCCGGGCAACATGATCAGCACATCGGGCTGGAAGCGCTCGCCGTCGGCGCTCTTGAGGCTGACCTGGGTCTGGTATTCGCGGCCCTTTTCCAGGCCCGCATGTTCCAGCACCCGCTCAAGGATCAGCTCGCCCCAGTTGCCCTGGGTCTTCTGGCCCTTGAGTGCCTGGGTGAGGTTGGTGGCTTCGTCAGACAGGCGCAGGTTGAGCTGTTGCAGGCGCTCCAGCTCCTTGCCCAGCGAGAAGCGTTCGCGGGCTTCCTGCTGGTAGCTTTCCTCGACGCGCTTTTCAAACGCCTGGATGCGCTCCTTGAGCGGGTCGAGCAACTGGCCCAGATGCTGCTGGCTGGTCTGGGCGAAGCGTTGTTCGCGCTCGTCGAAAATTTTCGTGGCCAGGTCGGCGAACTGGGCACGCAGGGTGTCACGGGCCTCCTGAAGGTCTTCCAGGCGCTGCTGGTGACTGTCCTGCTGCTCGCGAAGTTCAGCTTCCAGGCGTGCGGTCTGCGCTTCCAGGCGACGCAGTTCAGCTTCACGAGTGGCGCGCTCCAGGTGCCAGGCGTGGGCGGCATCACGAGCGTTATCGCGATCGATCTGCAGCAGCTCCAGTTCACGGCCCAGGGCGGCCAGTTGAGTCTGCTTGACGGTGTTCGCTTCGCTGAGGTCGCTGACCTCGTCGCGGCTGGCGTCCAGTTGCGCCTGCAGGCCGGCCTGGGCCAGTTGCGCACTGCTCAGGCGCTCCTCGAGCAGGGCCTGCTCGCCTTGACGCGCACCCTGACGGCGCTGCACCTGCATGACCCAAGCCAAGCAAGGCAAGGCCCCTGCCACCAAGCCCAGCAGAATGCTGGTCAGATCCACTGCCATGCTTACCCCGATCACACTATTGCGAGTTGCGTGCAGCTTATCAGTCTGACTGATCGGGCGCCTGCTCCGGCGCATCACCCTGGAATAGCCGCGCATACTCCAGCTGCGCGTGCCGATCTCCGGCCCGCGCCGCCTGGCGCAGTAGTTCATGACCAATACGGCGGTCCCGGGCGTTGCCGCAATCGCGGCAGAGCATCTGCCCCAACCGGCTCTGCGCTACCACCACGCCTTCGCGCGCGGGCTGCTTGAGCAGGCGCCCGGCGATGTGCTTGACCTGATACTTGTCACCCAGGCGCGGGTTGTCGAGCAGCCAGAGGGCCACTTTCAGGGAAAAGCGCTTGGGCGAAGCGGCTGAGGAGGCAACAGCGGGGCTGGCGAGGGGTTTACCGCGAAACTTCATGACGGTGGCAGGGTAGCAACTCGAAAGGCGCGCCACTCTACTCCTTTTTTTCGTGCATGACCTGTCGATTTCCGGAGGATTGAAATTTTTTTTCAATGATCGTTTCTTGACGTTTCCGAGTGGATGACTGGTGGGTCGGCTGATGCCTGACGATTGTCGGACAGTTCTCTGATTTGCTGGCACGCCCGTCCTAGAGCAAGCGCTCGGGACAATCCACAGTTCCTGTGGATAACTCGGTGGACAACCCCTTCAATGAGCCCGCAAACCCCCGTGAAATGGGGCCTACAGTCAAACTGACGATTTTTTCACCAGCAAAAATTAGTGTTTTTTTTCATTGACTTAAGGTGCCAGTCAAGTCATTGGCGAGCTTGAACGGGGCTGTTGCCGGGCTGTTACAAGTCACGCCTCGTATGTGAACAAGTGCACCGAAAGCCTGCGTTTGGATGCACGAAATTGGCACATCGGCCCGGTTGGAGGCCAGTTGCCCCCTCTTCCCATCAGGCGAAAGACGCGCCATACTGCGCGGCTCGCCTGACGAAACGTGCAAAGCTTGCAAAGGCCTCATACTTCCGGTAAGGTGCGCTTCGTTAGTACCCAAGCTGAAAGTCAATTGGCCTTAAGCGTCCTTGCAGCCCATCGCTCTCCCGAACGACCGCTGCTGAAACCAGGACCGGCCCACTCGATGATTCCCTCGCCAGCCCAGCGCTGTTCAAGCACGAATCAACCGGAAGATTGATCAGGATTCCACCCGACGGCCTAGAACCTTGGCCCCGGTGTGCTGCCTGCCTTCTGAAGTACCTACCAGTCAGCCCAAGCGCCCACACTTTGATTGCGCTCTCTCTGGCTGCCCTGTTCCAGTCAGGTTCTTCGTCCCTTAATAATGGCGTCACTGGAACGTTTCTATCATGCACGGATCATACCCTCCGTGTTTAAAGCAGGAACATCCAACAACATGCAAACTCATCATCAAATTCAGGCTGCCATTGGCACCCTCTCCCAAGCCTTCTCGCCGTTGAAGTGCTTGATCACTGCCCCACGCAAGGGCAACTTCAGCTTCACCCTGGTGGACGAGCACGGCATCGCCTGCCACACCGAACGCCTGTACCCAGAGCAGTACAGCCGCTCGGAACCCTTGCAGGCAGTAATCGCCCGCACACGCCAATCGCTCACCGCGTGAGCGGCGAATATCGGGGTATTCAGGGCCTGAATGGCACCTGCCGAATGCTGCCTGATCGTTCTTGGCCTAATTGCCGCAAGGCATATAGCGCTGGGAAGCAGGCAGCAATCGATTTAAAAACAGCCCTTTACACCACGATTATCACACTACACTTCAACTCGAGCGGTCCTTACCGCTTCCGGCGGGCCTGACCAATTTCCAGCTGCCAAGCTCCAGCGCCCGTCGGTCCCTTACTGCTCGAGGGCATCATGGGTATCGCGGCGAACGAATTGTGTCAGTATGTGATCCGACCAACCCTGGTCTATCTGAATCGTCATTGCGCCAGCGCCGAGGCCCTCCTGCTCGGTATCGCGGCCAGCCAGTCGGCACTCGGTTCAGCCTTGCACGACCGCCGAGGCCATGGCCTTTACCGCATAGGCGAAAGCCGTCACCAGGCTGTCTGGGACGACTTTCTCGCCCGTGATCCAGAGCTGGCCAGCCTGGTACGTGGCCTGGCCAGCCAGCACGCCTTCCTCGGCGGGCCCCACCTGGAACTCACGGTGAACCTGCGTTACTCCACCGCCATCGCCTGGATGCTCATCGAAGAGCAGTCCACGTTGCTGCCTGCAGCCGATGACCTGCTCGGCCTGGCGCGTATCTGGCGGCAGATTTTCCACCCTCAAGGTCGCCTGCGCGACTTCACCCAGGCTTGGCAGTTGTGCATTGCCCAGAAATTGCCACAGGCATCTTAAGAGGCGTCCTACAACACTAACGGAAAAAAGGGAATTTTGGTCGGATTGTCCTACAAAAGCGCTCTATCTCCTGCGATTCAGGCTATAGCGCGGCGCGTGATTTGTTGGTAGCTTTTCGCCCCGGAGATCACAAGGAGTTTCTAATAATGAAAAAAGCAATGCTCAAAACCTCCCTCGGCGTAGCCGTTGCCCTGGCATCCAGCCAATTGTTCGCTGCCGGCTTCGCACTTAACGAACAAAGCATCAGCGGCATGGGGACAGGCTTCGCAGGTCGTTCTTCTTCTGCCGATGATGCCAGCACCGTGTATGGCAACCCGGCCGGCATGTCGCGCCTCAAGCGCCAGGAAGTGACCGTGGGCGGCGCGGCTGTAATCGCCAAGACGGACATTTCAGGCCGAGGCAGCAGTCCACTGCCAGGTGAAACCGACGGTGACATGGTGCCAACGGTAGGGGTACCGATGGGCTACTACGTCAAGCCGATCGATGAGCACTGGAGCGTCGGCTTTGGTGTTTACGTCCCGTTCGGCCTGGTGACCGATTACGGCAGCGGCGACGCCGCTCGCTACTGGGGTAAAAAGAGCCACGTCGAGGTCATCACCTTCCAGCCAACCGTCAGCTACGCCTTCAACGACAAGGTGTCGATCGGTTTCGGCCCGACCATCAACAAGATCAAGGGCGAACTGGGCTCGAACACCATCAACCGCTTCACGCCTGGAACCAACGACGGCGAAGTGAAGATCAAGGGCGATGACACCGCCGTCGGCTATAACATCGGCATTCTCGTGCAGGCCACCGACCGTACCCGTGTCGGCCTGACCTACCACTCGATGGTCGACTACAAGCTCGAAGGCAATACCAAGATCAACAACGCCCTGATCGGGCCTTTCAGCGGTAGCAAGTTCGACGCCACCTTGAAGATCAAGACGCCTGAGTCTGTGGACTTCTCGGTCACTCACGAACTGGACGACCAGTGGACCCTGTATGCAGGCAGCACCTGGACCCGCTGGAGCCGCCTGAAGGACATCACCGTAAACAACGAAGTGCCGGCACCACTGGCCGCTCAGTTCGGCACCATCACTGAAGAGCAGAATTGGCACGATACCTGGGCTCACGCCATTGGCGCGTCCTACAAGGTCAACAAGGAGTGGGTACTGCGCACCGGCTTCTCCGTCGACCAGTCGCCAACCAACAACACCGACCGTTCGCCGCGCATCCCTACGGGTGATCGCAAGGCAATCAGCATCGGTGCCGGTTATAGCCCAACCGACGACATGACCATCGACGTGGCCTACTCCTACCTGTGGGAAGAGGATACCAAGGTCAACCTGGCCAGCCCGACCAAGGGCCGTTACCAGGCCAAGTACGAGAACAGCGCTCACGGTATCGGTGCTTCCCTCACCTACCGTTTCTGATTCATACCTGTTCCATAAGAAACCGCCCTCGTGGCGGTTTTTTCATGCCTGGATTTGCCAGCTGTCGCCCAGCGCGTCGCGCAGGAAGCCCATGAAGGCGCGAACCTTTGGCGTCAGGGCAAAGCGATCAGCCACGCACAGGTAGATGTCCATCGGCTCGGTCTGGGCATATGCCTGGCCGCTGTCGCTGTATTCGAACAACGGCACCAACGCCCCCGAGGCCAGATGCGGCCTGACGATGAACTCGGCCAGGCGGGTGATGCCGCCATCGTTGAGGGCCATCTGGGTCAGGGCATCGATGTCGTCACTGATCAATACGCGGCCAAATTCCGCCTCGAAGCGCATGCCGTCACGCACGAAGCCCCAACGCAGGAAACGGCCGTCCACCGGATAACGGAACACCAGGCAGCAGTGATCACGCAACGTCTCGGGGGTGGTCGGCAACCCTGCGCTGGCGAGGTAACCCGGTGACGCGCAGCAGATGAACGGGATCCGA
Organism: Pseudomonas sp. URMO17WK12:I7; assembly: GCF_003269045.1. Lineage (NCBI taxonomy): Bacteria > Pseudomonadati > Pseudomonadota > Gammaproteobacteria > Pseudomonadales > Pseudomonadaceae > Pseudomonas > Pseudomonas sp. URMO17WK12:I7. The sequence continues at coordinate 189,783 of NZ_QLTL01000009.1, forward strand.
GCGATATGCCGCGCCAGCAGCTGGTCTTCCAGTTGCGGGGTGATGCGCAGGCTGACGTCCACGTCTTCGCGGGCGTGATTAACCTTGCGATCAGTCGTTACCAACTCTATCGAAAGCAATGGATAGCGGGCACTGAACGCCGGGATCAGCGGTGCCAGGACGTGACGACCAAATGCCGAGGTCGAGGCGATGCACAGCCGACCCTGTGGCTCGCTGTCGGGGGCGGTGACTGCTTGTTCGGCAAGAGCCAGGTCGCGCTCGATGTGCCTTACCCGCTCATAGTATTGGCTTCCAGCGGGTGTCAGCGCCATGCTGCGCGTGGTACGGCTGAGCAGGCGCACCTGCAAGTGCCCTTCCAGGCGCGCCAGGTTCTGGCTGACCGCTGCTGGGCTGAGGCCAAGGTTGCGGGCGCCGGCGGCGATACTGCCGGCTTCGACCACCTTGATGAAACTGCGGATGGCGTTGAGCAGATCCATGGCAAGTACTTCGATTCGTAAGAATCTCTTTATAAAGAACTCAATCGAGCTGGTCTACAGCCGCTGCCGGAGGCATTGCTAACCTGCGCCCTCAGCCAACATTCAGGAGGTCGCATGAGCAGTCTTTCCAACACCCGCAGCCGGCGCAAACTACGCCCAGGCGCTACGCCATATGTGTTCGCGCTCTACATGTCATCGATCATGGCGCTGCTGATGTGCTTCGTGATCACAGCCGCAAATGCCGGGGTGAACCCGGAGTATCTGGGCAATGTGCTGAAGGCTTACCAGCTTGCGATGCCAGTGGCGTTCGTGTGCGTACTGATGGTGAGGCCGGTGGTGCTGAAGCTGGTGGCTATCACGGTGCATACGCACTGAGGGGCGGCAAGGGCCAGCCTTGAGTATTTCAGCGCCTTTGAGATCGAGCGCCGCCCGCGCGGCGCATCGCGGATAAATCCGCTCCTACATTTTTTTCGGGCCAATTATTCCTGTGAGGTTATCGCTGTCCGCCTTGGTGCATGACGCGAGACAGATGGGGCTGCATCAATGCCCGCAGAGATGCATCGCCATACCAACAAGGCGGTCCCTGTTGACTTAACAGGAGTGACTGGCCCGAAACAGATGTAGGAGCGGATTTATCCGCGATGCGCCGCGTGGGCGGCGCTCGATCTCATAAGCGCTGAAGCACTCAAGACAGGCACTCACGGATGCGACGCTATCGCCTTCTCGATCGCGGCTCTGAACGCTGGATCATCAGGCTTGGTCAAGCTCGAGAAGTTGCCAATCACCTTACCCTTGCGATCCACCACGTACTTGTAGAAGTTCCACTTCGGCGCGCTGCTCTGGTGCGCCAACTCGGCAAACAGCGGTATCGCATCCTTGCCGCGCACCGCCTGGGTCTTGGTCATGGTGAAGGTCACACCATAGTTGGCGTAGCAGACCTTGGCCGTCTTCTCGCTGTCGGCGTCTTCCTGCTTGAAGTCGTTGGACGGCACACCGAGCATTTCCAGGCCCTGCTCGTGAAACTCTTTGTAAGTCGCCTCCAGCCCCTCGAACTGAGGCGCGAAACCGCAATAGCTGGCCGTATTGACCACCACCAGCGGCTTGCCGGCGAAGCGCTGGCACAGGTCGACCTGCCCCTTGCCTCGTAACTCAGGCAAGCTGCCCTGCAACAGCGCCGGACAATCAGCGGCCCAGCTGGAGCTTGCGGCCAGCAGCGCGAGCAACGGCATCGTCAACCAATGAGCACGCATCGTTCGTTTCTCCTGCAAGATAATCCTTGAACTTGCAGGGTAGCGCTTAACAAACGTTCATGCCCAGCTGCATCAACGCCAACCCGCCTCGCTGCCAGCCCCACCATACCAGCGCCAGCAGCAACGCCAAGGCCGCAAGCAGCAGCCCACGGGCCAGGTGGCGGTTCATGCCGCTTGCGCCTGCAAACGGGCGACCGGACGTTCTCGTACCGGCCAGTTGAGCGCGGCAGCCAGCAGACTGAGCAGAATGGAAATCTGCCAGACCAGGTCATAGTTACCGGTCTGGTCGTACACCACTCCCCCCAACCAGCCGCCAAGGAATGCGCCCAGCTGGTGGAACAGGAAGACGATGCCACCGAGCATCGACAGGTTGCGCACGCCAAAAACCGTGGCCACGGTGCCATTGGTCAACGGCACGGTGGAAAGCCACAGCAGGCCCATGGCAATACCGAACAAGTAGGCACTTACTTGCGTTACCGGCGCCCACAGGAACAGCGCGATCACCACCGCACGCAGCAGGTACAGCGCGGTCAGCAAACGCGGCTTGGACATGCGGCCACCCAGCCAGCCAGCGGTATAGGTACCAACAATGTTGAACAACCCTACCAGCGCCAGCACCGTGGTGCCGGTGGTTGCTGGCAGATGCTGGTCGACCAGGTAAGCAGGCAGATGCACGCCAATAAAGACCACCTGGAAGCCACAAACAAAGAAACCCAGGGCCAGCAGCCAGAAGCCGGAGTGCGAGGACGCCTCGCGCAGGGCCTGGCCCAACGTCTGCTCCGCGCCATGACTGGGCAGCGGCCGGTCACGCAGCAGGCCGACAAAGGGCACGATCAGCGCAACCAGCAGGCCAAGCACCAACAGCGCCGACGACCAGCCCAGCCATTCGATCAGGCCGAGGGTTCCGGGGAGCATGGCGAACTGGCCGAAGGAGCCGGCGGCGCTGGCGATACCCATGGCCATGCTGCGTTTTTCCGCCGGAACCGCACGGCCGACCACACCGAGGATGACCGAGAATGAGGTGCCAGACAGACCGATACCGATCAACAGGCCGGCGCTGAGCGACAGCGACCAGGCCGAATCGGCGGTACTCATCAGCAACAGGCCAGCGGCATAGAGTATGCCGCCGATAATCACCACCCGCGCCGCACCAAGGCGGTCGGCCAGCGCACCGGCAAACGGCTGCGCCAATCCCCAGATAAGGTTTTGCAGGGCGATGGCAAAGGCGAACACTTCACGGCCCCAGCCAAAATCGGCGCTCATCGGCGCCAGGAACAGGCCAAAACCGTGACGCACACCCAGCGACAGCGCCAGGATCAACGCCGCCCCTGCAAGTACCCACCCGCTGGTTCGCCACACCGAAGTCATTGTCGTTATCTCCAGCACATCGCAAGGTTGTACGGGTATATACCCGCTTCTAGTGGTAATGATTCAGGCAAGCCGCTCCAGCAACCGCACCAGCTCGTCACGCTGCCCTTCGCCCAACTGCTCGACCAGCGACAACTGCGCCTGCTCCCAGGCTGGGTGGGCCGCATGCAAGCGCGCCTCGCCCGCCCCGGTCAGCAACACCACGCGGTTGCGCTGGTCATCGCCGTCGGCCAACGCCACCAGCCCTTCTGCTTCCAGCACGCGCAGGTTACGGCCCAGCGTACTGCGCTCCAGGCCCATGGCCTCGGCCAGTGCGGTGATACTGGGGCGATCAAGCCGCTGCAGGTGGCGTAACAGGGAAAACTGGGCGACATTGATGCCGAAGCCGGCAAGGGCCTCGTCGTAGTGCCGGCTCACCCCTCGGGCGGCGCGACGCAGATGGGTGCAGATGCATTCACTGGTCAACATGGATACGTGTATATACCCGTTTCAGAGTGGTTACAACAAGTTTCAAGGTGCGCGCTCAAGCTCACAGGCTCAACGCCAGCCCCAATACTACCGTCAGTTCCAACAATTCCAGCATCGCCCCCGCGGTGTCCCCGGTGGTGCCACCCAACCGCTGGCACATCAGCCGCCGCAGCCAGCAGAACACTGCAAGCGACGCCAAGAGCGGCCATAGCGCCAGCCAACCACCCATCAACAGGCACAGCGACACACTGCCCAGCAACACCCAACTCGCCGTGCCCCGTGGCAAGTGCTCAGCCAGCGCCTGCCCCAAGCCGCCCTTGCGTACGTAGGGCGTACCAAGGAACAAGCCAAGCATCGCCGCCCTCCCCACCACCGGCGCCAGGATCAGCAAGGCACCCGCGCCCCGCTCCACCAGCACCCACAAGGCACAGAACTTCAGCAGCAACACCAGCACGAGGGTGACCACGGCTATCGGCCCGCTGCGCGGATCCTTCATGATCTGCAGCGTGCGCTCGCGGTCACCGAAGCCGCCCAGCCAGGCATCGGCACTGTCGGCAAGGCCATCCAGGTGCAGCGCGCCGCTAAGCAGTACCCACAGCGCCAGCAGCAAGGCTGCGTGCAAAGGTGCCGCGACACCTTGCAGCAGATGGCTGGCAAGCCACAGCAACACGCCAAACAGCAGCCCCACCAGCGGGTAGCAGAGCAACGAACGGCCCATTTCACGTGGCTCTGGCATCCCCGGCAAACGCACCGGCAAACTGCTGAGAAACTGCAAGGCAATCCAGAACGGCAGCATGTCAGAGCACCTCAAGCAGCGCGCCATCGTCGTCCACCGCCAGGCGCACCAAGGCGCCATGGCCGACCTCGACCTGCAGCAACTGCTCCCGGGGCAGGCCACGGGCACGCGCCAGCAGCAGGCGCATGACACCGCCATGGGTGACCAGCAGCACGCGCTTGCCGGCATATTGCTGGTGCAGGCGGCCGATAGCGGACAGCACGCGCTGGGCGAAGGCCGCGACAGGCTCGCCTGCGGGCGGTGTGTAACTGTAAGGGTCAGCCCAGAAGCGCCCAAGCGCGTCAGCCTGCGTTTGCATGATCTGCATGGCGCTGCGCCCTTCCCACTCACCGAAATGCAGCTCTTGCAGACCGGCTTCCAGCTGAACCGGCATGCCCAGTTGTTCGGCAAAACGCGCACAGCGCTGCAACGGCGAGCTGACCAGCACATCCCAGGGGCCTGCGCCTGCCAGCGCGTCACGCATCTGGCCCCAGCCCTTGTCGGTCAAGGCATCATCCAGGCTGCCGCGCAGGCCGCCGCCCAGCTCGGTTTCACCGTGGCGCAGCAGGTCGAGAATCATGCCGGGCGGTCCGCTACCGCCGCCTCGGCGAAGGTCGCCATCTGCCCGTGCAGGGCGCAGGCCAGGCGCATCAGCGGCACTGCCAAGGCGGCTCCACTGCCCTCGCCCAGGCGCAACCCCAAGGCCAGCAGCGGCTCGGCCTGCAGCGCTGCAAGCAGGGTCTTGTGCCCAGGCTCCGCGCCCTGATGAGCGAACAGCAGCCAGTCACGGCTCTGCGGATTCAGGCGTACCGCCAGCAGTGCGGCGACGCTGCAGATGAAGCCATCCACCAGCACCGCAATACCCTGCTGGGCACAGGCGAGGTAGGCACCGGTCAGTGCAGCGATCTCGAAGCCGCCAACGCATGCCAGTGCCTGCAGCGGCTCATCGGCGCGCAGGCCGTGCAGCACCAGGGCGCGCTCGATCACTTCGGCCTTGTGGCGAACACCTGCGCTATCCAGCCCAGTACCCGGCCCACTCAGCTCACCCGCCGGGCAGGCCAGCAAGGTGCTGGCCAGGGCGGCGGCGGCAGAGGTGTTACCAATGCCCATCTCGCCACCGATGAACAGCTGCGCGCCATTGGCCGCCGCGCGCAAGGCACTGTCGCGACCGGCCTGCAATGCACCTTGCAGCTGCGCGTCGGTCATGGCTGGCTGGCGTGCGAAGTTGGCGGTGCCGGCGCCAAGGCGCAGATGACACACCCCAGGCAGTTCCAGTTCAGGGTCAATGGTCCCCAGGTCGACCACTTCAAGGCTGGCCTGCAGTTGCCGCGCCAGCACGCTGATCGCCGCACCACCGCCCACGAAGTTGCGCAGCATCTGCCCGGTGACCGCCTGCGGATAGGCCGAAATGCCCTCCTCGACCACACCATGGTCGCCCGCGAAAATCGTGATGGCGACCTGATCCAGGGTTGGCCGCTCACGCCCTTGCAAGCCGGCCAGTTGCACTGCCAGGCCTTCGAGCTGGCCGAGCGAGCCGGCAGGTTTGGTCAGCTGCTGCTGACGGGCGCGGGCCTGGTCCATGGCGGCGTTGTCGAGAGGTTGGCAGGCAGCGCGCCACCAGGCGTGGTTCATAGAGTGGGTCCTTTGAGCATGAGAGGGAGGCCGGCCACGGTCAGCACCACACGCTGGCAGCGTTCGGCAACGGCTTGGTGCAGCCAGCCGGCCAGGTCGACGTAACGGCGGGTCAGCTCGCCCATGGGCACCACGCCCAGGCCGGTTTCGTTGCTGACCAGAATGATTGTGCCGGGCAATTGCTCCAGGCAGTCGAGCAGCGCATCGCGCTCTGCGGCCAGCCGCTGCTGATCGTCGAGCATCAGCAGGTTGGTCAACCACAAGGTCAGGCAGTCCACCAGCAGACAGCGGCCTTCAGCGGCCTCTGCACGCAACACAGCAGCCAGCGCCAGGGGTTCTTCGATCAGCCCCCAATCGGCTGGCCGGCGCTCGCGGTGCAGGCGCACGCGCTCGTTCATTTCGCCATCGAGCTGCTCGCTGGTGGCGATGTAGGTGACCGCCAGGCCGCTGTCGCTGGCCAGTTGCTCGGCCAGGCGGCTCTTGCCCGAGCGGGCGCCGCCGAGGATCAGGTTGCGCATGTCAGGCGACTCCACAAAGCGTTCGCAGGTGCGCGGTATCCAGGTGGGTTTCCACCAGGTCGGCCAGGCGCTCGATGTCACGTTCGCGCAGGGCCTCGTAATCGATGGTCTGCGCATTCTCCAGCCCCGCCCAGCGCAGCAGCGCGGCACAGGACTGGCTGCCCTCGAACAGGCCATGAAGGTAGGTGGCGAGGACCTGGCCGTCGGCACTGATCGCGCCGTCACAACGGCCATCGGCGAGCTGCACGGCGGGCTGTTCCAGGGCAGGGCCTGCGGTAACGCCAGCATGAATTTCATAACCGGAGACCGGCACGCCTTCCAGGCTCAGAACGCCGGCAACGTTGCGCAGTTGCTTTTCGGCTTCAAGCACCGTCACGTAATCGAACAGGCCCAGCCCGGGGCTGGAACCGGCGGCGCCTTCCAGGCCGAGCGGGTCGTGCACTTCGCGTCCAAGCATCTGCAGGCCACCGCAGATGCCGATCAATTTGCCGCCATAGCGCAGGTGCCGCTCGATGGCCTTGTCCCAGCCACGCTCGCGCAGTTGCGCCAGGTCACCGCGCACGCTCTTCGAGCCGGGCAGGATGATCAGGTCGGCGGGCGGAATCGGCTGGCCCGGGCCGATGAACTGCAGGTCGACCTGCGGGTGCAGGCGCAGCGGGTCGAAATCGGTGTGGTTGCTGATGCGCGGCAGCACCGGGACGATCACCTTGAGCACGCGCTCCTGCTTGGCGCCCTGGCGGATGTCGATGCCATCCTCGGCTTCCAGGTGCAGGTCTGTGACGTAGGGCAGCACGCCCAGCACGGGTTTGCCTGTGCGTTGCTCCAGCCAGTCCAGGCCCGGCTGCAACAGCGCGATGTCGCCGCGAAAACGATTGATGACAAAGCCCTTGACCCGCGCCTGCTCGCTCGGCGAGAGCAGTTCGAGAGTACCGACCAGGTGGGCAAACACCCCGCCGCGGTTGATGTCGGCGACCAGGATCACCGGGCAGTCGACCGCCTCGGCAAAGCCCATGTTGGCGATGTCACCGGCACGCAGATTGATCTCGGCCGGCGAGCCAGCGCCCTCGACCATCACCACCGGGTAGGCCGCTGTGAGGCGCTGGTGCGAGGCCAGCACTGCCTGCATGGCAATCGCCTTGTAGTCGTGATAGGCCACCGCATTCATGCTGGTGACCGCACGACCATGGATGATCACCTGGGCACCGGTGTCGCTGTTGGGCTTGAGCAGCACCGGGTTCATGTCGGTGTGGGGGGCCAGCCGACAAGCCTGGGCCTGCACCGCCTGGGCGCGGCCAATTTCACCGCCGTCGGCGGTCACGGCGCTGTTGAGCGCCATGTTCTGGGGCTTGAACGGCACCACGCCGACGCCCTGGCGCAACAGCCAGCGGCACAGGGCGGTAACCAGTGTGCTCTTGCCGGCATCGGAGGTGGTGCCTTGCACCATGAGGGTGGTCATGCCGTTTCCTTCTGATAATCGGCCAGGGCCCGGGCCAGGCGCTGCTCGTCTGCGGCATTCGCCGGCAAGCCAAGGCGCACGGCGGCAGGCTGCTCGAACAGGCGCACAAGAATGCCGCGGCGGGCGAGAAAGTCATGCAGGTGGGCTGCCTGCGCGCTGCGCACGTACTGGAACAGGTCGCAGCCGCCGCTGGGCGCCAGGCCACAGCCCTGCAACAGTGCTGCCAGGCGTTCACTGGCCAGCGCACAGCGTTCGATCTGCGCTTGATGCGCCGCGTGGTCGGCAAAGCAGGCTTGCGCCAGCACCCGGGTCGGACCACTGACAGTCCAAGGCCCGAGCAACTCGGCAAGGCGCTGCAACAACGAAGGTTCGGCCACTACGCAGCCCAACCGTACGCCGGCCAGGCCAAAGAACTTGCCAAACGAACGCAGCACGATCAGGCCTGGGCGTTCGGCGCAGTCGGTCACGCTGTGCTCGGGGGTGTTGTCCATGAACGCTTCGTCGACCAGCAGCCAGCCGCCGCGCTCGGCCAACCGCGCGTGCCAGGCCAGCAGACGCTCGCGCGATACCCGGCGTCCGGTGGGGTTGTTCGGGTTGACCAGCACCAGCACATCAAGGCTGTCGAGCTCAGCTTCGGCCTGGGTTTCATCCAGTTCGACCACCTCATGCCCGGCGCGACGCCAGGCTTGGGGATGTTCGGCATAACAGGGTGACAGCACGCCGACTCGCCCGGCCGGGCGCAATGTCGGCAGCGCCTGGATCGCCGCCTGCGAACCGGCCACCGGCAGTAGCTGGGTGGCGCGGTAGTAACGCCGCGCCGCGTCTTCGAGGCCGTCGTCGGTCTCTGGCAGCCGGGCCCACGCGTCCAGTGGAATCGGCGGAATCGGATAAGACCACGGCGCGATGCCGCTGGACAGGTCGAGCCAGTCTTCCCGCGCGATCGCGTATTGCCGCACCGCCCGCAACAGGCGGCCACCGTGTTCAAGCATTCAGATAGGCTCCCACGCAGATCAGCAGTACCCACAACCACACACCACGCTGCACCAGGCTCCAGCCGCGCTCGATGGCATCGGCGTCGGCCATCGGCCCGTCACCCAGGCGTGGGCGCTCGTGCAGTTCACCGTGGTACACCGCCGGGCCGCCCAGTTCGACACCCAGCGCCCCGGCCCCCGAGGCCATCACTGGCCCGGCATTGGGGCTGTCCCACAGCGGAGCCTGTTTACGCCAGCAGGCCAGGGCCAGGCGCGTCTTGCCAAGTAGCGCGTAAGTCAACGCCACCAGCCTGGCGGGAATATAGTTCAGCACATCGTCGATGCGTGCCGCGCACCAACCGAAGCGCTCGAAGCGTTCGTTGCGATAACCCCACATGGCGTCCAGGGTGTTGCTAAGGCGGTACAGCACCACCCCCGGCGCCCCGGCCACGACGAACCAGAACAGCGCGGCGAATACCGCATCGCTGCCGTTCTCCAGTACCGATTCGGTGGCTGCGCGAGCGACTGCTGGTTCGTCCAGTTCGCGGGTTTCCCGGCTGACCAGGTAGCCGACGCGGCGCCGCGCCTCTTCCAGATCCCCTTGGCGCAAGGCGTTGGCCACCGGCAGCACATGCTCGCCGAGGCTGCGCAATCCGAGGGCGCAATACAGCGCCAGCACGTCCACCAACCAGCCGACATAGGGCAACCAGGACACTATCAACGCCACCAGGGTCAGTGGTACCACGGCCAGGAACCAGGCGCTCACGCCATGGCTGCGCCAGCCGCGCCCGCTGGCATTCAGGCGACGCTCCAGGCTCGACGCCAGGTTACCGAAGCCCACCAGCGGGTGCCGGCGCTGCGGCTCGCCCAGCAGCGCATCCAGGGCCACACCGGCCACGGTCAGCAAAGCGACGCTCATGGGCGTTCTCCCCATTGGTTCTCGAACAGCATGTCACTCAAGGGGCGTTCCTCGGCCCAGTTTTCCTGTACCAGCATGGGCTGCGCGTAGAACGCGGTGACCGGCCCCAGGCACAGCACCGCCACCGGTTTGGCCCCGGCGGGCATGCCCAGCAAGGCGGCCAGGGCCTGCGGCTCGAACAGCGAGACCCACCCCAGCCCCAGGCCCTCGGCACGGGCGGCCAGCCACAGGTTCTGGATCGCGCAGGCCAGCGAAGCCAGGTCCATCTCCGGCAAGGTGCGGCGGCCGAAGATGTGCGACTCGCGGTTGTCCATCAACGCTGCCACCAGCACTTCAGCGCAGTCGCTGATGCCCTCCACCTTGAGCTTCATGAACGCGTCAGAGCGTTCGCCCAGCGCTTCGGCGGTACGCACCCGCTCTTCTTCGACCAAGGCCTGAATCTGCCCGCGCAGTTCAGGCTCGCTGATGCGGATGAAGCGCCAAGGCTGCATCAGGCCGACACTCGGCGCCTGGTGCGCGGCGGCCAGTAGGCGAGCGAGCAGCTCGGGAGCGACCGTGCCACCGGCAAAGTGGCGCATGTCCCGGCGCTCACCGATGGCGCGGTAGATCGCGGCGCGCTCGGCGGCGCTGTAGGCGTGATCGCTCATGGCCGCAACAGCGCCGCCGCCGCGTCAGGGTTGGACGGGAAGTAGAAGTGCACGTAGGACGCCGTCAGCCTGCCCAGCCGATACACCGCTTCGTTGCCGCGCCCGCCGTTGGGGCTCAGGCCCCGGGCGATCGGTTCCAGCTCGGTGCTGGTCAGCGAGTGATGATAGGTGTGCCCGCGCAGGGTGCCTTCGGGCAGCTCCACGGCCTGCAGCGCCAGGGCCGCCAGGCGCTTCTGCATGGTCGCCTCGCCTGGCAGCAGGCCCAGCAGTTCGGCTCGCTCGCCAGCAACATCCGTCAGCGCATCGAGCAGATACAGCATGCCGCCGCACTCGGCCAGCAACGGCTTGCCTTCGGCGTGATGGGCACGGATCGCTTCGCACATCGGTGCATTGGCAGCCAGTGCGTGATGATGCAGTTCCGGATACCCGCCTGGCAGGTACAGGCTGTCCACTGCTGGCAACTCACGATCATGCAATGGCGAAAAGAATGCCAGCTGTGCGCCCAGATCACGCAGCAGGTCGAGATTGGCGCGATAGGTAAAGGCGAACGCTTCGTCACGTGCCACGCCGATACGCACACCGCTGAGCGACGCGGCGCACGGTTGTGGCGCGGGCGCGACGAAGGCCACCGGCGGCGGCAAGGTAGCGTCGCAGCTGGCGCCGAGGGCTTCGGCGGCAGCGTCAAGGCGGGCATCCAGGTCGTTCAGCTCGCTGGCCTGGACCAATCCCAGATGGCGGCTGGGCAGCTCGATGCCGCGCTCGCGTGACAAGCCCCCATACCAGCGCAGGCCCTCGGTCAGGCTGCCTTCGAGCAGTTGCGCATGGCGCAGGCTGCCGACCCGGTTGGCCAGCACGCCAGCGAACGGCAGGTCGGCCTGATAACGCGCCAGGCCCAAGGCCAGGGCGCCGAAGGTCTGGGCCATGGCCGTGCCATCGATCACCGCCAGCACCGGCACACCGAAGTGGCGGGCCAGATCAGCGCTGGACGGGGTGCCGTCGAACAGGCCCATCACACCCTCGATCAGAATCAGGTCGGCCTCTTGTGCAGCTTGCCACAGCAGCCGACGGCTTTCTTCGGCACCAATCATCCACAGATCGAGCTGGTACACCGGTGCGCCACTGGCCCGCTCAAGGATCATCGGGTCGAGGAAATCAGGGCCGCATTTGAACACCCGGACTTTACGCCCCAAGTTGCGGTGCAGGCGGGCCAGGGCTGCAGTCACAGTCGTCTTGCCCTGGCCAGAGGCAGGTGCTGCGATCAGCACCGCCGGGCAGCTGCGCGCTTCACTCACAGTTCGACGCCCTTCTGCGCGCGGATACCGGCCTGGAAGGCATGTTTGAGCATCCCCATCTCGGTGACGGTGTCGGCCAGTTCGATCATTTCAGGCTTGGCTGCGCGACCGGTGACGATCACGTGCTGCATCGGTGGCCGGGCCTGAATGTCACTCAGCACGTGGTCCAGATCGAGGTAGCCGTGCTTGAGGGCGATGTTCAGCTCGTCGAGCACCACGAACTGCACGCTCGGGTCTTGCAGCAGCTGGCGCGATACCGCCCAGGCAGCTTCGGCGGCAGCGATGTCACGCTGACGGTCCTGGGTCTCCCAGGTGAAGCCCTCGCCCATCACGTGGTAGCGCACCTGCTCGGGGAAACGGCGGAAGAACAGCTCCTCGCCGGTGCTGTTGCGGCCCTTGATGAACTGCACCACGCCGCACTGCATACCATGACCCAGGGCACGAGCGAGCATGCCGAAGGCCGAGCTGCTCTTGCCCTTGCCGTTGCCGGTGAGCACCAGCAGCAGGCCGCATTCATTGGGGGAATTGGCGATGCGCTCGTCGATGACCGCCTTCTTGCGCTGCATGCGCGCCAGGTGGCGTTCGTCGCGGTCGGTGGATTCGCTCATGAAGGGTTCTCCGCAGGCTGACGCCACGTGAACTGCGGCGACAGGTAATAGGCGGGCAGACGGAGAACGCGCAGGAGCCATGGCCGGAGCCACGGTGCACCGCGCATCACCCTCCGTGATGCCGTTGGCAGTTTCAGGCCGGTCTCCGGGCTTGTGAGCGGGCCATTCGGCCCAGGCCTGCGCGCCTTCCCGGGTAGCTGTACCCAGTGGCCCTGCGCGGCCGCTACTCACCTACCGTTGCGGGGGCAGCGCCGGAATCGCGCCATGCTGGCGACCACCGGCTTCCCAGTTTCACCCTGCCCAGTCGGGGCTGGCAGGGCACCTGAAACACGCCGCGAAGGTTAGAGGGTTGCACCGGGAGCGTCAATCGAACGGGGCCTTTTACTTCGGCCGGACTGGCCCGGGTCAGTGGCCGATCCGCCGGCTTGTGCCACACTGAATAAAATGATGTCACATGGCCATCATTTTTCGCTGGACGCGATCATAACGATAACAGGAGAGCTCAGCATGCAAGGCCAGATCATCAATAACCCTCGCCTGGAGTTTCTGCAGCCGGTACTGGAGCGCTGGGTCGACTGCATCGACCGCTTCAACCAGTTCAATGGCGATGCCGAAGCCCCGTACTGGCATGGCAGCGCCGCCAACATCGGCATGCTCGCCGCAGCTGCCTGGCAAGCCGAACGCTCAGCCCTGCCGCAGTTTGCCAGCAAGAAGCAGCGTGACGAGGGCGAACAGGAGGGGCGCTGCGACCTTTCGATCTGCAGCGCCGACGAGGCGCTCTACCTGAGCGTGAGCCAGCGCTGGCCAAAAATCGCCCGGCTGGACATGGCTGCAGCCCTGCAGGAAACCACATCCCTCGCCCGCCACGTGGCCTACCCCAGCCAGCTGAAAGCGGGGGCGCTGTTCATCACCCCCTGGAAGGCAGGCCAGCATGCCAGCCCGGAAGAACTGCAAGACCTGGTCGATGACCTGCAGAAACACACAGCCTGCGCCATCGCCTGGTACTTCCCTTATGCCTATCGCAAGCTGCACAACGAGCTGGGGCAGTATTTCCCGGGGGTGGCGCTGCTGCTGAAGCAGGCCTGAATTCAGCGGTGCAGCAGCGCCAGCACGGCATCGGTCACTGCTCGGGTAGTGGCGTTGCCGCCCAGGTCCGGCGTGTGCAGGCCACTCTCGGTCACCGCTTCGATGGCCGCCATCAGCTCACGCGCAGCAGCGGCTTCACCCAGGTGTTCAAGCATCATTACTGCGGTCCAGAAGGTGGCGATCGGGTTGGCCACGCCCTTGCCGGTGATGTCGAAGGCCGAGCCGTGGATCGGTTCGAACATCGACGGGAATTCGCGGCTCGGGTTGAGGTTGGCGGTGGGCGCGATGCCCAGGCTGCCGGACAACGCGGCGGCAAGGTCCGAAAGGATGTCAGCATGCAGGTTGGTCGCCACCACCACATCCAGCTGCTCGGGCTTGAGCACCATGGTGGTGGTCACGGCGTCCACCAGTTCACGGGTGGTGCGCACATCCGGGTAATCCTTGGCCACCTCGGCGAACACCTCATCCCACAGCACCATGCCGTGGCGCTGGGCGTTGGACTTGGTCACCAGCGTCAGGTGCTTCGCCGGGCGGGTGCGGGCCAGTTCGAAGGCGAAGCGGTGGATGCGCTCCACGCCCACGCGGGTAAACGTCGAGACCTCGGTAGCCACCTCGATGGGCAGGCCTTGGTGTACCCGGCCACCGCTGCCGGAGTATTCGCCTTCGGAGTTCTCGCGCACGATCACCCAGTCGATCGCCTTGCCCTTGGCCAGCGGGCTGCTAACCCCGGGCAGCACACGCGCCGGGCGCACGTTAGCGTACTGGTCAAAGCCCTGGCAGATCGGCAGGCGCAGCCCCCACAGAGACACATGGTCGGGCACCTCCTGGCTGCCCACGGCACCAAAGAAGATGGCGTCGAAGGCCTTGAGCGATTCCAGGCCACCCTCGGGAATGTACTGGCCCTCACGCAGGTAGCGTTCCGAGCCCCAGTCGAAGTGTTCGAAATCCATGGTGAAGGTACCACGCCTGGCAGCCAGGGCCTGCAGCACCTCCACGCCTGCCGCAATCACTTCGACGCCGATGCCGTCACCCGGGATGGCGGCGATCTTGTAGTGGTTCATGTCTCGACTCCCATGCTTGTTGTGGCCCACCAGGCTTGTGCCAGCGGGGATGGGGCGAGTATATGTAGTGAAGTCAGGGCAGCAGTTAACCCTGGATCACATCTTAAGTAACCATGGGTTAATGATGAATCCGACACAGGACCTGGGCTTCTTCCACCTGCTGGCCAAGCAAGGCAGCCTGGCCGCCACAGCTCGCGAACTGGGCGTGACACCACCGGCAGTGAGCAAACGCCTGGCCGCGCTGGAAGCACGCCTGGGCATTCGCCTGGTCAACCGCACCACCCGTTCCATGAGCCTGACTGCAGAGGGCGAGCTGTACTTCGCCCATGCCGCGCGAATTCTCGCCCAGGTCGACGAAGTGGAGCAGTTGCTCGGCCAGCACCGCGCCGAGCCCAAAGGGCTGATCCGGGTGAATGCTTCACTGGGTTTTGGCCGGCGCTATATCGGCCCGGCCCTGGCGGACTTCTATGCGCGCCATCCAGATATCGAAGTGCAACTGCAGATCAGTGACCACCCACTGGACCTGGCGTCGCACGGCTTTGACCTGGGCATACGTTTCGGCACCCTGCCGGACGCCTCCTTCCACGCCCGCAAGATCGCCTCCAACCGCCGCCTGCTGTGCGCCTCGCCCCTGTACCTGGAAAAGCACGGCACCCCACAGAAGCTTTCGGAACTGGCCCAGCACAACTGCATTTTCCTGCGCCAGAACGAATCGCCGTATGGCGTATGGCGCTTCACCAGTGGCGGCCGCACGCAGAACATCAAGGTACAGGGCGCGCTCAGTTGCAATGACGGGGAAGTGGCACTGAACTGGGCCTTGCAGGGGCACGGTATTTTGCTACGCGCAGAATGGGACATCGCCCGCTATGTGCGCAGCGGGCGCCTGCGGCTGTTGCTGGAGGACCAGACCCCGACACGGGCCGATGTCTACGCGGTATATCCGCAGCAATTGCATTTGTCGGCACGGGTACGACGCCTGATCGATTTTCTCACCGAGCGTTTCGAACGCATCGATCACCTGGACCTGGAAGAGGCCGGTTAAGCCTCGTCAATCGGGAGCGGTGCTCGGTGAACCTTGAGCAACAGCGCGTGCTCACATGTTCATACACCGGCACAAAGGGCTGCGAACATGAAACGCACCATCATGCTGTTGCCGTGGACATTGCTCGCCTGCCTTGGAGGCTGCGGCGACACTGCCCACCTGAAGGTGAGCGATGGCAGCGGCCCCTTGCCGCAACTTCCGCCACCCCGCCAGAGCCTGATCCCGACCGTCAACATCGCCCCTGCCACAGGTTGGCCGCACGGGGCTAAACCCAAGGCAGCCCCGGGCACCCAGGTACAGGCATTTGCCGACAACCTCGAACACCCGCGCTGGCTCTACCTGCTCCCCAATGGTGACGTCCTGGTTGCCGAGACCAATGCCCCGCCCAAGCCTGACGACGGCAAGGGGCTGCGAGGCTGGTTCATGGGCAAGGCGATGAAACGGGCCGGTGCCGGCGTAGCCAGCGCCAACCGCATCACCTTGCTGCGCGACGCCGACCACGACGGCGTCGCAGAAATTCGCACACCGTTCATCGAAGGCCTCAATTCCCCCTTCGGCATGGTGTTGGTGGGCAAGGACTTCTACGTCGCCGATACCGACCAGCTGCTGCGCTACCACTATGAACCGGGAGCGATGCAGATTACCGGGGAAGGCCACAAGGTCACCGACCTGCCAGGCGGCCCGCTCAACCATCACTGGACCAAGAACGTGATCGCCAGCCCCGACGGCAGCAAGCTCTACGTGACCGTAGGCTCCAACAGCAATGTCGGCGAGAACGGCCTGGACAAGGAGCAGGGGCGCGCAGCGATCTGGGAGGTGGACCCGGCCAGCGGCCAGCATCGCCTGTTCGCATCAGGCCTACGCAACCCGAACGGCTTGGCCTGGCAGCCAGCCAGCGGAGCACTGTGGACAGCGGTCAATGAGCGTGACGAGATCGGCAGCGACCTGGTGCCGGACTACATCACCTCGGTCAAGGACGGCGGCTTCTATGGCTGGCCGTACAGCTATTACGGGCAGCATGTGGATGCACGGGTTTCGCCCCAGAACCCGCAGAAAGTCGCCACGGCGCTCGTGCCGGACTATGCCGTAGGCCCACATACGGCGTCACTGGGGCTGGCCTTCGCCGAGCCCGGCGTACTGCCCTCGCCATTCGATCGCGGAGCGTTCGTGGGCCAGCATGGCTCGTGGAACCGTAAGCCGCACAGTGGCTACAAGGTAATTTTCATACCGTTCGACAGCGCCGGAAACCCCGCAGGCAAGCCTATAGACCTGCTGACCGGCTTTCTCGACGAGGATGGCAAGGCCAAAGGGAGACCGGTAGGCGTCATCAACGACCAGCGCGGTGGCGTGCTGGTCGCCGATGACGTGGGCAATGTGGTGTGGCGAGTGACCAAGGCACGCTAGCGCTCAACGGTTCTGCGCGAGATTCCCTTGGGGAATCACGCGTTTGGCCTGCAGGTAGGCCTTGGACCAGTAGCTGTTGGACAGGTAGTCCAGGCGCACGGTGCCGCCGGTAGAGGGTGCATGCACGAAACGCCCTTCGCCCACGTAGATACCCGCGTGACTGACCTGCGAGCCGCCACCGGTGGCGAAAAACACCAGGTCTCCCGACTGCAGCGCGTTGATGTCCACGGTCGGCGCACGCATGACGATCATCTCGCGGGTCGAGCGCGGCAGGCTAATGCCAGCAGCGTCGCGGTATACATAGCCGATCAGGCCGCTGCAATCGAACCCGGAGTCCGGCGTGTTACCCCCCCAGCGGTAAGGCGTGCCGACCAGGCCGATCGCACGGATCAGCACGTCGTCAGCCAGTGGCGAGCCCTCGGGCTGGCTGTAGGTGATTGGTGGTTGCACCACAGGGGCCGGTGCTGGAGCACGGCTGGAGCAGGCGGCAAGCAATGCCACCAGGGAAAGGAATGCGAAGCGCGCCATCATCACCATGGCCAGAACTTCCTGTCTGAGACCGAACGGCAGCAGCCGAAAAGAGTTGAGAATTTAGATTAGACGCTTTCTGTAAATGCGCACGGCGGCGAGCTTTTTTCAAGCTACGCCGCCGTGGCAGGATATATCATTTTGATATCAGTTGCGCGCGATATTGGTGGTCGGCGCCATGGCCAAGGCACGCTTGGCTTCGATGAAGGTCTTGCTCCAGTAGCGGTCACCGAGGCTGTCGATGCGCACACCGCCGCTGCGGCGGCTGCTGGAGTGGATGAACTGATTGTCACCCAGGTAGATGCCGGCATGGCTGACACGGCCACGGCCATTGGTGCTGAAGAACAGCAGATCGCCTGGCTTGAGCTTGTTGCGCGCCACCTTCGGCGCATCGACGTTGATCATTTCGCGGGTCGAGCGTGGCAGGTTCATGCCAGCCTCTTCGCGGAACAGGTAGCCGATGAAACCGCTGCAGTCGAAACCTGAGGCTTCCGAGGTACCGCCAAAGCGGTAGCGGGTGCCGATCAGCGACATGCCACGCTCCAGGATGCTGTCAGCCAGCACCGGAAGCTGATAAGGCTTGCTGCTGGAGAAGGCCTCCAGGTCATCTTCAGTGGCCTGCTCTTGTTCGCCGAAAACCGACGAAGGCGAAGCTTTGGCCTTGTTGACCGATTGCGAGGCAACCGGGGTGTGATCCTGGGGCTGGGAAACCGGGCCTTGAGCCGCGCAGCCAAAAAGCAGGGTCACGAGTGCGAGTGGCACGAGGGGTGCGAAGCGCTTCAGCATGGGCACGACCGTGTCTGTAATCCTTTAGAAGGGTGAAACTATGCCCTCTATCATGGCCATTTGCAAATTTTATCGAAAAAGATGTGACTTTTTCGTTTTGCAGCTCAAAGCCCTGTGTTTACGGGGCTTACCAGCCGAGGGTTTCCTTCAGGAAAGGGATCGTGAGCTTGCGCTGGGCCTGCAGGGAGGCCTGGTCGAGGCGTTCGAGCAGGTCGAACAGCGCGCTCATGCTGCGCGTGCCGCGGGTCAGGATGAAATGGCCGACCTCGTCGGTCAGGTGCAAGCCGCGGCGCGAGGCCCGCAATTGCAGGGCACGCAGCTTGTCTTCGTCGGACAGGCCGCGCATCTGGAACACCAGGGCCAGGGTCAGGCGTGACTTGAGGTCGGGCAACTTGATCGGCAGTTCACGGGGCGAAGCCGAGGCAGCCAGCAGCAGACGGCGGCCGCTGTCACGCAGGCGGTTGAACAGGTGGAACATTGCCTCTTCCCAGTCTGCCTTGCCGGCGATCACATGCAGGTCGTCGATGCAAACCAGTTCGTACTGAGCCAGGTAATCGAGCAGCTCCACGCCACGATCAAGCAACTGCGCCAGCGGCAGGTACACGGCGGGTTCGCCGCGCTGCTGGAAGCGATGGGTGGCCGCCTGCAGCAGGTGGCTGCGACCAACGCCCTGCTTGCCCCACAGATAGATGAGGCTCTCGGTCCAGCCGGCGTCGGCTTCGCACAGCCGCTCGACATAGCCCAACGCCGCGGCATTGGCGCCCGGATAGTAGTTGATGAAGGTGGCGTCATCGCGCAGGCGCACACCCAGGGGCAACTGGATCGGTGGTTTCATGCTCGCGGGCGGTCAGCAGGACCGCAGGGGGCCTTTGGTGAACAATGTGCAAAGTCTATACCCGCAAAGCAGGGCGCACAATCATGCAGGCGGATAGCATAAGCAAAATCAACAAGTTGCGCTGTTGCTGGGGCTGCATGGCAGCCCCTCATTCACAGGTCCGGGTCGACATCCCCGGCATACATGTCCGATTCTTTGTACAGGTCGTGCACATGTCGCAGCAGCACCATGATCACCGCCGCCACCGGCAACGCCAGCAACACCCCCGTGAAACCGAACAGCTCGCCCCCGGCGAGAATGGCGAAGATCACCGCTACCGGATGCAAGCCGATGCGGTCACCCACCAGCAGTGGGGTCAGCACCATGCCTTCCAGCGCCTGCCCCACCATGAATACCGCGACGATGCCGAGCATCGGGTACAGGTCACCGCCGAACTGGAACAACCCGGCCACCAGCGCTGCACCAATACCGATGATGAAGCCCATGTACGGCACAATCGCTGCCAGCCCTGCGAGCATGCCGATCAGCAGGCCCAGCTCAAGGCCGACCAGCATCAGGCCGGCGGAATAGATGATGCCAAGGGCGACCATAACCATCAGCTGGCCCCGAACGAACGCCCCCAGTACCTCATGGCATTCGCCAGCCAGCCCCACGACCTGAGGCTCACGCTGCCGCGGCAGCAGGCCACGCAGCTTGGCCATCATCAGGTCCCAGTCACGCAGCAGGTAGAAGCCCACTACCGGGATCAGCACCATGTTGGCAAGCCAGGCCATCAGCGCCAGGCTCGAGGCGGTGGCATGGGACAGCAACATGCCGACGATGTCGGTGGTCTGGCTCATGTGCGCGCCAATGGCGGCCTTGATCTTGTCGAATTTCCAGAACCCGTCGGCCAGGCCCAGACGCCCCTGCACCCAGGGCAGCGCCACATGCTCGAGCCAGTCGAGCATCTGCGGCGCCAGTTCGTACAAGCGCAGCAACTGCTTGGCCAGCAACGGCACCAGCACCAGCAGCAAGGCCATCAGCAGCAAGGTGAAAAGGCCGAACACCACCACCACACCCCAGGTGCGCGACAGGCCCAGGCGCTCCAGGCGGTCGACCAGCGGGTCGGCCAGGTAGGCCAGCAGGATGCCTACCAGGAAAGGCGTGAGAATGTTGTGCAGGCTATAGAGAAGCACGGCGATCAGCAGTGCAGCACCCCAGCCGATCCAGCGACGCATGTCAGTCATCTATAGGCCCTTTTACCAACGGAATCGCAGGCCGTCGAACGGCTTGGTTGCGGCAGGTGCAGGCGCTGGCTGGCCTGGCGCAGCCCCTGCGCCGGGCGCGGGTGTGGCCGGGGCAGACGGCACCTGCTCGGCTGGCACCTCCTGCAGCTTGGCCAAGCCCAGTTGGGCACGCAGTTGCTCGCGATTGCCAGTGACCGCGTAAGTCAAGGTGCCACCCTCGGCCATCTGCAGGCGGGGGCCGTAGGGTTCCAGCACACGGCTCAGCTCGGCATAGCGCTGCAGGTTCATGCCTTGCACCTGCAGCTGCAATTGGCTGCTGGCACCGGCCTTGATCACGTAGCGCGGCGCCAGGCGGCTGCTGACCGCCAGCATGACAGCGTCCGCCAGGGCAGCCTGGTCAGCGCCTTCGGCGTTACCCTGCTCACGCTGGTCGCCTAGCCACAGCTGCCATTTACCTTGCCATTTGCCATCGGCTTCCTGGGCGTGTACCGCCAGCAGGGCATCGGCGCCGTAGCGCTCCGCGGCATTGCGCAGTGGCGCCGGGTCATTGCCTTCGAGCTGCTTGGCGTTGGCCACCAGTTGCTCCTGCAGGTCAGCCAGCGGCAAGCGCAGCGGCAAGCCTCGGTGCTGGGCAGCACGGCGCAGCGGCTGGGCGCTGGCCTGGCCGTCACCGACCAGGTTGCTGCCTTCGGCGCTGTCGTTGAGCCACCAGCCGAGGATAGATGGCCGGTTGCTGCCCCACAGCGCCAGGCCTGCCTTGCGCAAGGCGCGTTCGGAACTGCCGGGGTCGAATTCGACCAGCACCGATTCCGGCGGCCCGGCTTCAGTCCCAACCTGGTTGATGATCTGTTGCGGGTCCTTGCGCAGCCCGGCCAGCGCCGGGTTCTGCACCGCCTTGGGGTCGCCGGTCAGGCGCAGCACCAAGGTATCGAGGGCTTTGGCAGTGGCCGCAGAACGGGCTTCGGCGCCCTGCCCCTCGACCGGCTCGCGCACTTGATAGAGCCCGGAGACGGTTTCGGCCTGCGCGGTGACACTGGCCAGCGCGAGACAGCCTGCCGCCAGAAAATTGAGAAGTCGCATGGGGATTCCTGTCCGGTTGCGCATGAAGCATGTGCCTGCAGCTTATACAGAAGGCGGCGTATCAACCACCCGCACACCTTTTTCAGCAATTAACCGCCCTGCCCGTCGGCCTGAGGATGGCCGCTGCACGGCAACCCTGATAAAATCGCGCGCCTTCACAGACCACTGACGTTTCAGGCAGCCGCCGCTTCCCAGCCGGCCTTGGCCGTCATGGTCGTTTTTACGAATCCCTCCCTCTTAAAGGCCTGGATCAATGAGCAAGCAACCCTCCCTGAGCTACAAGGACGCCGGTGTAGACATCGACGCCGGCGAAGCACTGGTCGAACGCATCAAGGGCGTGGCAAAACGCACCGCACGCCCTGAAGTCATGGGTGGCCTGGGTGGCTTCGGCGCCCTCTGCGAGATCCCGGCCGGCTACAAGCAGCCGGTGCTGGTCTCCGGCACCGACGGCGTCGGCACCAAGCTGCGCCTGGCGCTGAACCTGAACAAGCACGACAGCATCGGCCAGGACCTGGTCGCCATGTGCGTCAACGACCTGGTGGTCTGCGGCGCCGAGCCGCTGTTCTTCCTCGACTACTACGCCACCGGCAAGCTGAACGTTGACGTCGCCGCCACCGTGGTAACCGGCATCGGCGCCGGCTGTGAACTGGCTGGCTGCTCCCTGGTTGGCGGCGAAACCGCCGAAATGCCGGGCATGTACGAAGGCGAAGACTACGACCTGGCCGGCTTCTGCGTCGGCGTGGTGGAAAAGGCCGAGATCATCGACGGCTCCAAGGTTGCCACCGGTGACGCGCTGATCGCCCTGCCTTCCTCCGGCCCGCACTCCAATGGCTACTCGCTAATCCGCAAGATCCTCGAAGTGTCCGGCACCGACATCGAAAACACCCAGCTCGACGGCAAGCCGCTGACCGACCTGCTGATGGCGCCGACCCGCATCTACGTCAAGCCGCTGCTGCAGCTGATCAAGAACACCGGCGCAGTCAAGGCCATGGCCCACATCACCGGCGGCGGCCTGCTGGACAACATCCCGCGCGTACTGCCGAAGAACGCCCAGGCCGTGGTTGACGTGGCCAGCTGGCAGCGCCCGGCGGTATTCGACTTCCTGCAGGAAAAAGGCAACGTCGACGAGCACGAAATGCACCGCGTCCTGAACTGCGGCGTCGGCATGGTCATCTGCGTTGCCCAGGACCAGGTTGAAGCTGCCCTGAACGAACTGCGCGCCGCCGGCGAGCAGCCTTGGGTCATCGGCCACATCGCCGAAGCCGCCGAAGGCGCCGCCCAGGTCGAACTGCAGAACCTCAAGGCACACTGATGCCGAGCAAGCCCTGCAATGTTGTGGTACTGCTGTCGGGTTCCGGCAGCAACCTGCAAGCCTTGATCGACCGTTGCCGCACGCAGGACAGCCAGGTGCGCATCGCCGCGGTGGTTTCCAACCGCGCCGATGCCTATGGCCTGCAACGGGCCCTGGCGGTCGGTATCGACACCGTGGTGCTCGACCACACCCAGTTCGACGGTCGTGAAGCCTTCGATGCCGCGCTTATGGCGCGCATCGACGGCTTTGCCCCGGACCTGGTGGTGCTGGCCGGTTTCATGCGCATCCTCAGTGGCGACTTCGTGCGCCACTACCAGGGCCGCCTGCTCAACATCCACCCGTCGTTGCTGCCCCGCTACAAGGGCCTGCATACCCATCGCCGGGCACTGGAGGCAGGCGACGCCGAGCATGGCTGCAGCGTCCACTTCGTCACCGAGGAACTCGATGGCGGGCCTCTGGTCGTACAGGCTGTGGTACCGGTGCTGTCTGACGACACGGTGGAAAGCCTGGCCCAAAGGGTCCACCATCAGGAACACCAGATCTACCCGCTGGCGGTGCACTGGTTTGCCCAAGGGCGTTTGCGCCTGGGTGAACAGGGTGCCTTACTGGATGACCAACCGCTGCCGGCCAGTGGTCACTTGATCCGACCCTAGGAGAATTTATGCGTCGCGCCCTGCTATTGGCTCTCGCTGTGCTCGCCCTGCCTCTCCAGGCAGCTGACCTGAAGCCGTTCTCGGCCAGCTACACCGCTGACTGGAAGCAGCTGCCCATGAGCGGCACTGCCGAACGCAGCCTGGTCAAGAATGCCAACGGTACCTGGGACCTTAATTTCAAGGCTTCCATGATGATCGCCAGCCTGACCGAGCAAAGCACCCTGCGCCTGGACAACGATACCCTGCTGCCACAGAAGTACCACTTCGAACGTGGCGGCCTGGGCAAGGCCAAGAAAGTCGACCTGACCTTCGACTGGAGTGGCAAGAAAATCACCGGTAGCGATCGCGGCGATGCGATCAGCCTGCCGCTCAACCGCGGTGTGCTGGACAAATCGTCCTACCAGCTGGCCCTGCAACACGATGTGGCCGCTGGCAAGAAGAGCATGACCTACCAGGTGGTCGACGGTGACGAGATCGACGCCTACGACTTCCGTGTATTGGGCACCGAGAAAGTCACCACCAAGACCGGGCAGGTCGAAGCGGTGAAGGTCGAACGCGTACGCGATCCGAGCCAGAGCAAGCGCATCACCGAACTGTGGTTCGCCAAGGATTGGGACTACTTGCTGGTGCAATTGCGCCAGGTCGAAACCGATGGCAAGGAATACGTCATCGTGCTGCAGGATGGCACAGTCGATGGCAAGTCGGTGAAGGGTAACTGATCCGCTACAGCCCGCAATCTCCGGAGCCCCGCCAGTGCGGGGCTTTTTTGTGCCCGGATGGTGGCCGCTCCTGCAAAGCTGACCGCTTACGGGCCTTCATGAAACTTGTTTCATGCCCGTTTTATTTACTTAGCCTGCTAACAAACTCTATAAAGGGGTTGTGCGACACCGTGTCGCAGCCAACTCAAGCAGTGGAGTTTAACGATGACAGTCCAAGTAACCGAACGCGACGAATCGAAAATGTCCCACGAAGGCCTGGCCGCTGGCGTGCGGATCTGGGATGTGCACCAACAAGGCCAGCTGGTAGGTATGTTCCACAATGAACATGAAGCTCACCAGTACCGGGTGGAGCTCGAAAACCTGGAAAACCAGCGCAACACGCAATGATCCCTGCACTCACACAGTCTTCCAATAAAAAACCCCGCCAAGGCGGGGTTTTTCGTGTTTACCACATCAGATCGTCCGGGATCTTGTAGGCCGCGTACGGATCGTCCTCGTCCGCCTCCTCGACATGGGTATTGAGCAGCAGGATGCGGTTCGGGTCACGTTCCTGAATCTTCACCGCCGCCTCGCGCGGGATCACTTCGTAGCCACCGGCATGCGACACGATGGCCAGCGCGCCATTGCTCAGGCGGGTGCGCATCAAGGCGTTGACGGCAATGCGCTTGACCTTCTTGTCGTCGACGAAGTTGTAGTAGTCCTCGGTGGTCAGCTTGGGCAGGCGGGTGGCTTCGATCAACTGCTTGATCTGCGCCACACGGGCCTTCTGCTCGGCCTTTTCCTGCTGCTGGCGATTCAGCTCCTGGTCACGCTTGGCCTTCTCGGCCATGGCCTCCTTGGCGATGCGCTGCTGGCTGTCGTCGACTTCGACCTGGCCCTTGTGCTCCAGGCGTTTTTGTTTCTTCTCGGCTTTGTTGGTCTGCGAGACCTGTTTCTGGTTGACCAGACCGGCTTTGAGCAATTGGTCGCGAAGGGAAAGGCTCATTGAATGTTCACTCACTTATGCAACAGCTCAGCCGCAGCTGGGCAGGTTCTTTTCCTGACGTTTGGCTTCGCCCCAGAGGGCGTCCAGCTCGTCAAGGTTACAATTTTCAATCGGCCGGCCGCTGTCGCGCAATGCCTGCTCAATGAAGCGGAAACGCCGCTCGAACTTTCGGTTGGCGCGGCGCAGGGCGCTTTCCGGGTCTTGCTTGAGGTGGCGGGCCAGGTTCGCGGCGGCAAACAGCAGGTCGCCGACTTCATCCTCAAGGGCGTCGGCGTCGTTGTCGGCCATGGCCTGCAACACTTCGTCGAGCTCCTCGCGCACCTTGTCCAGCACCGGCAGCGCCGCTGGCCAGTCGAAACCGACGGTGGCCGCGCGCTTCTGCAGTTTGGCCGCCCGCGACAGCGCCGGCAATGCCGCCGGCACGTCATCGAGCAACGACAGTTGTTCAGGGGTGCTTTTCTCGGCGCGTTCCTCGGCCTTGATCTCCTCCCAGCGTGACTTGACCTGGGCCTCGCTCAGGCTGGGCGTGTCCAGCGGCGCGTACAGCTCGCCTGTGGGGAATACGTGGGGGTGACGGCGGATCAGCTTGCGGGTGATGCTGTCGACCACACCGTCAAATTCGAAACGCCCTTCTTCCCGGGCCAGCTGGCTGTAGTAGACCACCTGGAACAAGAGGTCACCCAGCTCGCCCTGCAGGTGCTCGAAATCGCCGCGCTCGATGGTATCGGCGACTTCATACGCCTCTTCGAGGGTGTGCGGGACGATACTCGCGTAGTTCTGCTTGAGGTCCCATGGGCAGCCGTACTGCGGGTCACGCAAGCGAGCCATGAGGTGCAGCAGGTCTTCGAGGGTGTAGGTCATATAAGCAGGTCCTTCGGTGTAGCCCTCTTCGCGGGCAAGCCCGCTCCAACAGGGTCTTGTGCACATTCAAGGTATGCACCGTTCCTGTGGGAGCGGGCTTGCCCGCGAATCAGGCGCCGCGATCTCAAGGGGTACGGTTACGCCGCGTCTCGATGATGTTAGGCAACTGCGAAATCCGCCCCAACAAGCGCCCCAGCGCATCCAGGCCCGGAATTTCAATGGTCAGCGACATCAGCGCGGTGTTGTCTTCCTTGTTCGAGCGGGTGTTGACCGCCAGCACGTTGATCTTCTCGTTCAACAGCACCTGCGACACGTCGCGCAACAGCCCTGGGCGGTCGTAGGCGCGGATGACGATGTCGACCGGATAGGTCTGCACCGGGATCGGGCCCCAACTCACCTGGATCATGCGCTCCGGCTCGCGCCCGGCCAACTGCAGCGCCGAGGCGCAGTCCTGGCGGTGGATGCTGACGCCGCGCCCCTGAGTGATATAGCCGACGATGGCATCACCCGGCAGCGGCTGACAGCAGCCGGCCATCTGCGTGAGCAGGTTGCCGACGCCCTGGATCTGGATGTCGCCACGCTTGCCGGTACGCGGGCCGGTGGGCTTGCGCGGTACCAGTTCGATCTGCTCGATACGTTCGGGCTCGAGCAACTGCTGGGCGGCGTTGACCAGGTGCGCCAGGCGCAGGTCGCCGGCACCGAGCGAGGCGAACATGTCTTCGGCGGTCTTGACGTTGGTCTTCTCGGCCAGGCGTTCGAAGTCCACCTGCGGCAGGCCCAGGCGGCTGAGCTCGCGCTCGAGCAAGGTCTTGCCGGCAGCGACGTTCTGGTCACGCGCCTGCAGCTTGAACCAGTGGACGATCTTGGCCCGCGCCCGCGAGGTAGTGACGTAGCCCAGGTTCGAGTTCAGCCAGTCACGGCTTGGATTGCCGTGCTTGCTGGTGATGATCTCTACCTGCTCGCCGGTCTGCAGGCTGTAGTTGAGCGGCACGATGCGCCCGTTGATCTTGGCCCCACGGCAGTTGTGGCCGATCTCGGTGTGCACGCGGTAGGCGAAGTCCAGCGGTGTGGCACCCTTGGGCAGGTCGATGGCGTGGCCATCCGGGGTGAACACGTAAACCCGGTCCGGTTCGATATCGACCCGCAGCTGTTCGGCCAGGCCACCGATGTCGCCCAGCTCCTCATGCCATTCGAGCACCTGGCGCAGCCACGAGATCTTCTCTTCGTAGTGGTTGGAGCTTGGCTTGACGTCGGTGCCTTTGTAACGCCAGTGGGCGCAGACGCCAAGCTCGGCTTCCTCGTGCATGCCGTGGGTACGGATCTGCACTTCCAGCACCTTGCCCTCGGGGCCGATCACCGCAGTGTGCAGCGAGCGATAGCCGTTTTCCTTGGGGTTGGCGATGTAGTCGTCGAATTCCTTGGGGATGTGCCGCCACAGGGTGTGCACGATGCCCAGCGCGGTGTAGCAGTCACGCACCTCCGGTACCAGCACGCGCACCGCACGCACGTCGTAGATCTGGCTGAATTCCAGGCCTTTGCGCTGCATCTTGCGCCAGATCGAATAGATGTGCTTCGCCCGGCCGCTGATGTCAGCCTTGACCCCAGTGGCCAGCAGCTCGTTCTGCAACTGGTTCATCACATCGCTGATGAAGCGCTCACGGTCCAGCCGGCGCTCGTGCAGCAGCTTGGCGATCTGCTTGTACTGGTCAGGCTCCAGGTAGCGGAAGGACAGGTCTTCCAGCTCCCATTTGATGTGGCCGATGCCCAGCCGGTGAGCCAGCGGCGCATAGATGTCGAACACCTCACGTGCCACGCGCAGGCGTTTTTCGTCATCGGCTGCTTTTACCGCCCGGATCGCACAGGTACGCTCGGCCAGCTTGATCAGCGCCACGCGCACGTCGTCGACCATGGCCACGAGCATCTTGCGCAGGTTCTCGACCTGCGCCTGCGAGCCCAGCACCAGTGACTGCCGCGGGCTGAGGCTGGCGCTGATGGCGGCCATGCGCAGCACACCGTCGATCAGCTTGGACACCACCGGGCCGAAGCGCTGGCCGACTTCGGCCAGGGTCACCTTGCCTTCACGCACCGAGCGATAGATCACCGCCGCGACCAACGAATCCTGGTCGAGCTTGAGGTCGGCGAGGATTTCGGCGATCTCAAGGCCAGCCTGATAACTGGACGTACCATCGGCCCATGAATGCTTGGCCGGGTTGCCCTTCTTTTCGATTTCCTGGGTGAACTCGCAGGCCTCTTTCAGGGCCACGCGATCCAGTGCCGAATCGACGCTCACCACGTGATCCAGCCATGCTTCGAGATTGATACTGCCGTCTGTGTTGACCGGCTGGTGCACTCTCACCTGTACCATCTTTGTTTTACCTTTCCATACAGCGCACCGCACGGGTGCACTGGCTATCACCGTGCAGCTTCGCTTCCGTGGAAGCCGCACCAAGGGGCCAGCCTGCTAGCCCGCTTCGAATAACGCCATGGCTTCGACATGCGCCGTCTGAGGAAACATGTCGAGAATCCCGGCCCTTTTTAACCGGTACCCCTGGCCGACCAGCACCTGGGCGTCTCGCGCCAGCGTGGCCGGGTTGCACGATACATACACCAAGCGCTTGGCGTTGAGGCGGGCGATGCCTTGCACCACCTCGTATGCACCGTCGCGCGGTGGATCCAAGAGTACCGCAGAAAAGCCTTCGGCGGCCCATCCGGCGCCTGCCAAAGGCTGCGATAAATCGGCCTGAAAAAACGCGGCGTTATGCACATCGTTGTTCCGGGCATTGGCCGCGGCCCGATCGACCATGGCCTGCACACCTTCCACCGCCACCACTTCACGTGCCTGGCGAGCCAGCGGCAGGGCGAAGTTGCCCAGGCCGCAGAACAGGTCCAGTACGCGCTCGTCAGCTTGCGGTGCGAGCCAGGCCAGGGCCTGCTCGATCATCGCCGTGTTGACCTGGGCGTTGACCTGGACGAAGTCGCCCGGGCGCCAGGCCAGTTCGAGCTGCCAAGGCTCCAGGGCAAAGCCCAGTTTCGCCTTGGCATCCACGGGTGCCGGCTCACCCTCGCCTTGCAGCCAGAGCTGCGCCCTGGCCTCGTCGCAGAACGCCTGCAGGCGCGCCAGGTCGTCGGCTGGCAGCGGTGCCACATGACGCACCAGCACGGCTTCGGCAGTGCCACTGAACAGCTCCACGTGGCCGATCGCTTGCGGCTTGCCCAACGAACGCAGCACGGTCGGCAAGTGGCGAAGAATAGATTGCAAAGGCTGTACCAGCACGGCGCAGTCATCGATGGCGACAATTTCCTGGCTGGCTTCGGCACGCAAGCCGACATCCAGGTGCTTGGCCTTGACGTCCCAGCGCACTGCCACCCGCGCCCGGCGCCGGTAGCCGAATTCCGGCCCGCTGAGGGGCGCGGCCCATTCTTCCGGTTGCACGCCGGCCACCCGTTGCAGCTGTTCTGCCAGGGTGCGCTGCTTGAGCGCCAGCTGGGCGTCGTGGGGCAGGTGTTGCAGGTTGCAGCCGCCGCAACGCTCGTAGTGACGGCACGGCGCCTGTCGGCGTTCGGGGCTGGCCTGCAGCAACCGCTCCAGGCGCGCCTCGACGACTTTGCCACGGGCATTGAGCACGCGCGCTTCGACCGCTTCACCGGCCAGGGCGCCACTGACGAACCAGGTGCGCCCTTCGAGGAAGGCGATGCCACGGCCGTCACCGGCCAGGCGCTCGATATCCAGGCGCTGTTTCTTGCCCACGGGGACCTGGGGCGTGCGGTTGCCGCCGGCTGGCTGGAAGCGCAGGCCGCTGTTGCTTTTTTTCTTGGACATTTAGCTCGGGTCGAACAGGCCGGTGGACAGGTAGCGGTCGCCGCGGTCACAGATGATCGCGACCATCACGGCGTTTTCGACTTCGCGGGACAGGCGCAGCATGGCTGCCACCGCACCACCGGAAGACACGCCACAGAAAATGCCCTCTTCGCGAGCGAGGCGGCGGGTGGTGTCTTCTGCTTCCTGCTGGGACATGTCCATCACGCGGTCGACACGCGTGGCATCGAAGATCTTCGGCAGGTACTCCTCGGGCCAACGGCGGATACCCGGGATGGCCGAGCCTTCCATCGGCTGCAGGCCGACGATCTGCACGTTGGGGTTCTGCTCCTTGAGGTACTGCGAGCAGCCCATGATGGTGCCGGTAGTGCCCATGGAGCTGACGAAATGGGTGATGCTGCCCTGGGTCTGCTGCCAGATCTCCGGGCCGGTGCTGTTGTAGTGGGCGATCGGGTTGTCGCCATTGGCAAACTGATCCAGGACCAGGCCACGGCCTTCGGCCTGCAGCTTCTCGGCGAGGTCGCGGGCGCCTTCCATGCCCTCCTCCTTGGTCACAAGGATCAGCTCGGCGCCGTAGGCGGTCATCGCGGCCTTGCGTTCGGCGGTGGAGTTGTCAGGCATGATCAGGATCATCTTGTAACCCTTGATCGCAGCCGCCATCGCCAAGGCGATGCCGGTGTTGCCGGAGGTGGCTTCGATCAGGGTGTCACCTGGCTTGATCTGGCCGCGCAGTTCGGCGCGAGTGATCATCGACAGTGCCGGGCGGTCCTTCACCGAGCCGGCGGGATTGTTACCTTCGAGCTTGAGCAGGAGGGTGTTGCTGGTTTCGCCAGCGATGCGCTGCAGGCGAACCAGGGGCGTATTGCCGACGCAATCGGCGATGGTTGGGTACTGCAAGGTCATGGCGTATTTCACAATCCGGACGGCAGGGGTGCCTATCATACCGGCAAACCCCTTCTGGCCATATCACGCAATCTGTGGTCGCTATAGCTACAAGCTATAACGGCGCCGCCTGCTTCGCCGGCAAGCCTGCTTCAACAAGGGCAGCGCCGCTATCAAGCACAGTGTTGTACCTGTGGGGCACAGAGCCCGGCACATGAGCCGGCAAGCGCATGCACAGGCGCAGCCCGCGCTTGCCATTCTCCGCCCACAGTGTGCCGCCTTGACGCTGAATGGCGCTGCGAGCAATGCTCAGCCCCAGGCCAAATCCGCCATCCCCCGGCCGCGAGCCATCAAGCCGGGAGAACGGTGCAAAGATCCGCTCCAGATGCTCATCGGCCACGCCGCCGCCATCATCTTCCAGCCACAAACGCCAATACCCGCCCTCGCGCTGCCCGCCGAGTCGCACCAGGCCGTTTTCCGGCGAATGGCGGATGGCATTGCGCAGCATGTTCTCCAAGGCCTGGGCCAGGTGGTTGAGGTTGCCCTGCACCCAGCAAGTACCCGGCAGCTCGCAGCGCAGCCGCTCGGGCGACCAGCCGCTTTCGTAGCTGGCGTCTTCGCTCAGCAGGTCCCACAGCGCCTGAACCTGGATCGGCTCAAGGTTCATCGGTGCGCGTTCGGCATCCTGCCAAGCCAGCTGCAGCGTGTTCTCGACCAACTGCTGCATGCCGTCCACCTCGCGGCTCAGGCGCTCACGCAGGCGCTCAAGGTCGGTCTCGCCATCGCAGGCCACGCGCAAGCGGCTGAGCGGCGTGCGCATTTCATGGGACAGGTCGCGCAGCAACTGCTGCTGCATCATCACCGTGCCTTGCAGCCGCTCGGCCATCTGATCGAAGGCACGGGCCAGTTCGCCCAGCTCATCGTGCCGGGCCGTAGTACGGGAATCCAGGCGTGCGCAAAGCTGGTCGGCACGCCAGGCATTGGCCTGCTCGCGCAGCTGGTTGAGCGGGACGATCAGCATGCGGTACAGGCCGACGCACAGCAGCAAGGTGAACAGGCCGGGGATGATGCCGTTGGTGATGATCTGCCAGAACACCCGATAGTGGCCAGGATTGAGCCGATGCGGCAGTTCCATCACCAGCATGCCCTGCTCCGGCGCACCGGGGAACGGAATGCGCAACCACGGCTGGTCGACACTGCGCCGGCTCATGGGCCAGTCGACACCACGCAGGCGAGTGAGCCGCTGCATGATCTGGGGGCCGAGCATGGCACTGTCGAGGGGCCGCAGGTTGAGGTCGAGCACACCGACCCAGCCGTGCTCGCGCTGGTGCATCGCCGCCACCCAGCGGTCCAGCCCCTCGCGCCCACCGCCGCGCCAGGCCTTTTCCGCCTCGCTGGCATAGTCGCGCAGCACCTGGCGGGCCGGCTCGTCGAGAAAGGCGTTCTGGGTTTCCATATGCCGGCCCCAGGTGTAGCTGAGGCCGATCATCAACAGGCAGAAGCCCACCAGCAGGATGGCAAGCTTCCAGAACAGCGAATGGCGATCAAGCATGGCTTACTCCGCTTCGCCGACGCTCAGTACGTACCCTTTGCCCCACACGGTGCGGATCTGACGCTCGTGGTAGCCGATACCCTTGAGCTTGCGGCGGATCTGGCTGACGTGCATGTCCAGGCTGCGGTCGTGCCGCGAATAGCCACGTTGCAGCACCTGCTGGTAAAGGAAGGCCTTGCTCAACATTTCATCGGCATTGCGGTAGAGGGTGTCGAACAGGCGGTATTCGGTGGGAGTCATGCCGGCTGGCTGGCCACCCAGGCTGACATCACACAGGCCTTCGTCGAAGTGCAACTCGCTTCCGGCAGACTCCAGCGGCGGCTGATGACGACGCTCAAGGGCAACCCGGCGCAGGATCGCTTCAATGCGCACCTGCAGCTCGGCCATGCTGAAGGGCTTGGGCAGGTAGTCGTCGGCACCACGCTGGAAGCCGCTGATACGATCGGCCTCGGCGCCCAGCGCCGACATCAGGATGACCGGCGTGGCGCTGTGTTGGCGCAGCCGGGCAAGAGCGTCCAGGCCATTGAGGCCTGGCAGCAGGATGTCCAGCAGTACCACGTCGAAGGCTTGCCGACCGGCCGCCTCCAGGCCCTCCAGGCCGTTGCGGCACCAGGTGACCTGGAAGCCGCCACGCTGCAACTCTTCGTGCAGGTAGGCACCCAGGACCGGGTCGTCCTCGATGGCCAGGATGCGGGAGGCGTAATTAGTTACAGGATTCATTGGCAACTGCCATCCATTCTCAGTTGCGCAATTATTGTGCATGCTCACCGTCCAGGCAACCGCCTTGCGACCAGCGCCCTGGCCAGGCAATGAAAAGCTATACAAAGAGTGCATTAGCGCAGCCAGCGGAGTAACTTTCCGCTTTGGTCCGTCGCAGTGACGACGGCGTCCAGGCACATCACAGGAGGCGAGTGTGCTCGATCGTTTGGGAATCAGAAGCCGCGTGCTGCTGCTGGCGCTGCTGCCGGCCAGCCTGATGGCACTGGTGCTGGGCAGTTATTTCACCTGGCTGCAGCAAGACCAGCTGCGCACCCAGCTGCTGCAGCGCGGCAAGATGCTCGCCGAGCAACTGGCACCGCTGGCCGCACCGGCCCTGGCACGGCAGACGCCTGCCCAGCTGGAGCGTATCGCCGCGCAGACCTTGGAACAGGCCGACGTGCGCGCAGTGGCCTTCCTCGCCCCCGACCGCAGCCGCCTGGCCCATGCCGGCCCGAGCATGATCAACCAAGCGCCCAGTGGTGGTACCGGCACGCAATTGCTGCAGCGCACCGGCAACGACGCCACCCGCTACCTGATGCCGGTGTTCGGGCACCACCGCGACCTGGCCACCGATGCCATTCCGGCCGAGGCCGAGCGCCTGCTCGGCTGGGTCGAGATCGAACTGTCACACGACGGCATGTTGCTGCGCGGCTACCGCAACCTGTTCACCAGCGTGCTGCTGATCCTCGCTTGCCTGGGCCTCAGCGGCTTGCTGGCAATGCGCATGAGCCGCACCATCAATGACCCGATCGCCCGCATCAAGCATGCGGTCAACCAGCTCAAGGACGGCCACCTCGACGAACGCCTGCCGGCCATGGGCAGCCATGAACTGGACGAACTGGCCCGCGGCATCAACCGCATGGCCGAGACCCTGCACGGGGCCCACGAGGAACTGCAACACAGCATCGACCAGGCCACCGAGGATGTCCGCCAGAACCTGGAAACCATCGAGATCCAGAACATCGAGCTGGACATGGCGCGCAAGGAGGCCCTGGAGGCCAGCCGCATCAAGTCGGAGTTCCTGGCCAACATGAGCCATGAAATCCGCACGCCGCTCAATGGCATCCTTGGCTTCACCCACCTGCTGCAGAAGAGCGAGATGACCCCGCGGCAGCTGGACTACCTGAGCACCATCGAAAAGTCCGCCGACAACCTGCTGGGGATCATCAACGAGATCCTCGACTTCTCCAAGATCGAAGCCGGCAAGCTGGTGCTCGACAGCATCCCGTTCAATTTGCGCGACCTGGTCCAGGACACCCTGACCATCCTCGCCCCCGCCGCCCACGCCAAACAGCTCGAACTGCTCAGCCTGATCTACCGCGACACGCCCTCGTCGCTGGTCGGCGACCCGTTGCGGCTGAAGCAGATCCTCACCAACCTGGTGAGCAACGCGATCAAGTTCACCCGTGAAGGCACCATCGTCGTCCGGGCCATGCTCGATGACGAACAGGAAGACAGCGCCCAGCTGCGTATCAGCGTGCAGGACACCGGCATCGGCCTGTCCCCGCAGGACGTGCGCACCCTGTTCCAGGCGTTCAGCCAGGCCGACAACTCGCTGGCCCGCCAGCCCGGTGGTACTGGCCTGGGACTGGTCATTTCCAAACGCCTGATCGAACAGATGGGCGGTGAGATCGGTGTCGACAGCACGCCGGGCGAAGGCTCGCAGTTCTGGATCAGCCTGAGCCTGCCCAAGGCCCATGACGATATCGAGGAGCAGCCACTGCAACCGTTGCTCGGCCGCAGAGCGGCAATCGTCGATGGCCATGAGCTGGCGCGCCAGGCCCTGGAGCATCAACTCGAAGACTGCGGCCTTAGCGTCAGCCTGTTCGCCTCCTACGACCAGTTGCTGCAGGGTGTGCAGGCGGGCTTCCAGGCCGGCATGCCATTCGAGTTCGCAGTGCTCGGCGCCAACCTGGGCACACTTTCGCCAGAGCAGCTTGGCCAGTACAACCAGCAACTGGAGCGTTTGCGCTGCCAGTGCGTGGTGCTGTGCCCGACCACCGAGCAGGCGCTGTACCACCCCTACCTGCCTAACAGCCATGGCCAGCTGCTGTCCAAACCGACCTGCACGCGCAAGTTGCGCCGTCTGCTGCTGGAGCTGGTGCAACCGCGCCGGCCACTGGCAGAGCCGGGGCTGGCCAACAGCAACCAGCGCCGGGCGAAGGTACTGTGCGTTGACGACAATGCAGCCAACCTGCTGCTGGTACAGACGCTGCTCGAAGACTTGGGCGCCGAAGTGCTGGCGGTCGACAACGGCTATGCCGCCGTAAAAGCGGTGCAGGCGGAGCCCTTCGACCTGGTGCTGATGGATGTGCAGATGCCAGGCATGGACGGGCGCGCCTGCACCGAACAGATCCGCCTGTGGGAAAAGACCCAAAGTAGCAACCCTCTGCCGATCGTCGCCCTCACCGCACATGCCATGGCCAACGAGAAACGTGCCCTGTTGCACAGCGGCATGGACGACTACCTGACCAAACCGATCAGCGAACGGCAGCTGGCCCAGGTGGTGATGAAGTGGACGGGGTTGAGCCTGGGCGCATCGCCGCTGGAGCAGGCCAGCGAGCAGCCTGGCGACAGCCATGAGCTGCCGGTGCTGGACCCGGATGAAGGCCTGCGACTGGCCGCCGGCAAGCCGGACCTGGCTGCCGACATGCTGGCCATGCTGCTGGCGTCGCTGGAAAGCGACCGCCAGGCGATACGCGCCGCACGCGAGGCGGATGACAGCGAGACACTGATCGAGCAGGTGCACCGGCTCAACGGTGCCTCGCGTTATTGCGGCGTACCCCAGCTGCGCGCGGCCTGCCAGCGTAGCGAGACCCTGCTCAAGCAGGAAAGCCCGCAGGCACAGCAGGCGCTGGACGAACTGGATGCGGCGATCAACCGGCTGGCGGCGCAGGCGCGGTTGAGTGCCTGATTTGAGCGTTTTAGCGCCTGTGAGATCGAGTGCCGCCCGCGCGGCGCATCGCGGATAAATCCGCTCCTACATTTTTTGCAACGTGCCGAAGCGGTTACGCCATGGTTGCCAGCCCTGGCCTTAAAGGCATGGCCACGTTGCAACAAATGTAGGAGCGGATTTATCCGCGATGCGCCGTGCGGACGGCGCTCGATCTCGCAGGCGCCACACAACCCAAGACATGCACCACAAAGGAAACCCCTCACCATGCGCGTTCTGTTGTTCAGCAGCCAGCACTACGACCAGGAAAGCTTCACCCGGGCCACTGGCGACAGCGCCCTGGACCTGCACTTCCAGTCCGCCCGCCTGACCCTCGACACTGCCGCCCTGGCCAAGGGCTACGAGGTTGTCTGCGCCTTCATCAACGATGAGCTCGACGCCCAGGTGCTGCAGCGCCTGGCCGATGGCGGCACACGGCTGATCGCCCTGCGCTCGGCCGGCTACAACCACGTCGACCTGGCGGCGGCGCAGCGCCTTGGCCTGGCGGTGGTGCGCGTGCCGGCCTATTCGCCGCATGCCGTGGCCGAACATGCCGTGGCCCTGATCCTGGCGCTCAACCGCCGCCTGCACCGCGCCTACAACCGCACCCGCGAAGGGGACTTCACCCTGCACGGGCTTACCGGCTTCGACCTGCATGGCAAGACCGTTGGCGTGGTCGGCACGGGCCAGATCGGCGCTGCCTTCGCCCGTATCATGGCCGGTTTCGGCTGCCAGCTGCTGGCGTACGACCCCTCCCCCAACCCGGAGCTGCTGGCCCTGGGGGCCCGCTACCTGGACCTGCCCGAACTGCTGCGCGAGGCGCGGATCATCAGCCTGCACTGCCCCCTGACCGAGCACACCCGGCACCTGATCAATGCGCAAAGCCTGAGCCAGTTGCAACCGGGCGCAATGCTGATCAACACCGGCCGCGGTGCACTGGTCGACACTCCAGCACTGATCGACGCCCTGAAAAGCGGCCAGCTCGGCTACCTGGGCCTGGACGTCTATGAAGAGGAAGCCCAACTGTTCTTCGAGGACCGTTCCGACTTGCCACTGCAGGATGATGTGCTGGCGCGGCTGCTGACCTTCCCCAACGTGATCATCACCGCTCACCAGGCATTCCTGACCCGTGAGGCACTGGACGCAATCGCCGCCACCACCCTGGACAACATCATCCGCTGGGCGGCGGGTAATCCGCAGAATCTGGTCAGCGGTTGATGCTAGGATACGCGGCATTTCTGGAGGACCCATGGTCGAACACGATTTTCGCTACACCCTTTTCAACCCGCAACACACCCTGATCGAGTGCCGTGCCCTGGTTCCTGGCCGTTATCAGGTGACCGGCAACGGCGGCTCGATGCACAAAGGCGATGTCCTGATCGTGACCCTCAAGGGCAGCAAGGACCTGGCCATGCGCCTGACCGTGGAGAGCGTGCGCCACCTGATCAACCCACGCGGCCAGTGGGTTGCCGTGGCCAGCGGCCCGGTGTTCAACGAGCTGGAGATTCTTACCTGGAAGGTTGAGTGCGACAGCTGCGACGCGGTGCTGGACGTCGAGTTCGCCGTCGACGCCAAACTCGGCAAGGCGGCCCGTCAGCCGGCTGCCAGCGCACGTATCACCGAGCTGGGCTGGGCCAGCCGCGGCGACAAACACCTGTGCCCGCGTTGCCAGGAGAGCGCCGAGTGAAGAATCTGCTGACCGGCGCGCTGATTGCCACCGGCCTGCTCGGCTGTGCCGCCGAACCTTCAAAGCTGCAGCAGGAGCGCAGCTACGTGCTGGAATGGATCGGCGAGCGTCCGCTGATCGACTACAGCCACCTGACCCTGACCCTGGCCAGCGATGGCCGCGCCTACGGCAACGCCGGCTGCAACCACTGGTTTGCGCCGTATACGCTGGACGGTGAGCACCTGAGCTTCGGCAAGGTCGGCAAGACCCGCAAGCTGTGCGCACCGGCGTTGATGGAACAGGAAAAGCACTTCCTGCAGGCGCTGGAGACCGTGCAGCGCTGGGACGTGTCGCCCATCGAACAGATGCGCTTCTGGCCGGCCGAAGGCAAGCCGCTGCGCTTCTGGCCTGAGGAAGGCTGAATACAGCTGCACGCTGCGAGCTTCAAGCCGCAAGAAAAAGCAGAGTGAACACCAATCTGCCTTTACTTGCAGCTTGCAGCTTGCGACTCACCCCTGCTTGAGGGCCTTGATCTTGGCCTGCAACCCTTCCAGGGTCTGCTCGCCCATCAATTGCTCACGCACCTTGCCCTTGTCGTCGATGATGTAGGTCACCGGCAGCGCCTCGCTGCGTGGCAAATCATAGCGCTCGGCCGGGTCCTGGGCCAGCACGGTGAAGCCGATGCCCAAGGCCTGCGCCGCCTGTTTCAGCTCTGGGCCCTGCAGGCCATCGAAGTTCACCCCGACCACCTTGATACCATCAGCCGCCCACTGCTTGGCCGCCTGGTTCAGTTCAGGTACCTCGGTTCGGCACGGGCCGCACCATTCGGCCCAGTAATTGAGCACTACCCAGTGCCCGTCGATCTGTTCCGCCTTTACCGTCTTGCCATCTTGGTCCACGCCGTAATCGGCACCGCAACCACCGAGCAACAGGCTCGCGGTGATGGCCAGTACTGCTGCCAGACGCCTTGCCATGGGTCAATCCTTCTCGAAGTTTCAAGCAAATAGGTCAGTCGCTGCGGTTAGAATAGCCGCCACACCCAGCTGGATGCGACCCGACATGACTGACTTGACGCTCTATCATAACCCGCGCTGCTCAAAATCCCGCGGCGCGCTGGAACTGCTCGAACAACGCGGCCTGGCACCGACCATCGTGCGCTACCTCGAAACCCCGCCCGACGCCGCCACGCTCAAGGCCCTGCTCGGCAAGCTGGGCATCGCCCCACGCCAACTGCTGCGCAGCGGTGAAGACGAATACAAGGCTCTGGACCTGGCCAACCCGGCGCTGACCGACACGCAACTGATCGACGCCATGGTCCAGCACCCCAAGCTGATCGAACGGCCGATCCTGATCGCCGGTGACAAAGCCGTCATCGGCCGCCCGCCAGAGAAGGTGCTGGAGATCCTGCCGTGAGCGCGCCGTACATCCTGGTGCTGTATTACAGCCGCCACGGTTCGACCAGCGAGATGGCCCGGCACATTGCCCGCGGCATCGAGCTGGCCGGCATGGAAGCGCGCCTGCGCACGGTACCGGCGATTTCCACCGAATGCGAAGCAGTCGCCCCGGACATCCCGGCCAGCGGCGCGCTGTACGCCACCCTCGACGACCTGCGCCACTGTGCCGGGCTGGTACTGGGCAGCCCGACCCGCTTTGGCAACATGGCCGCACCACTGAAGTACTTCCTCGATGGCACCAGCAGCCTGTGGCTGGGTGGCGAGTTGGTCGGCAAGCCGGCTGGCGTGTTCACCTCCACTGCCAGCCTGCACGGCGGCCAGGAGACCACCCTGCTGTCGATGATGCTGCCGCTGATGCACCACGGCATGCTGGTGATGGGCCTGCCGTACAGTGAATCGGCATTGCTGGAAACCCGTGGCGGCGGTACCCCTTACGGTGCCAGCCACCATGCTGGCGCCGATGGCAAGCGTGAACTGGACCAACACGAGATCGCCTTGTGCCGTGCCCTTGGCCAACGCCTGGCGACCACAGCCAAGGCCCTGGAGGCTGCGCGTGGCTAAAAAGCCCAAGGTGCTGCCGCCATTGGAATGGCTGGCGCCGCGCCTGCGCCTGACGAGGGCGTTGAGCCTGGCGTTTTTCCTTGGCCTGATCGCGCTGCTGGTGATGAATAACCTTTGGTTCGCCAACCTGCATGGTGCGCGGGTCGAAGTGATCCTGGCGATCGAGCTGGTGCCACTGCTGTTGCTGCTGCCGGGCATGCTGACGGGCAGCGCCCGGGCGCATGCCTGGACCTGCTTCGTGGTGAATATCTATTTCATCAAGGGCGTGCTGGCGGCGTTCGACCCGGCGCGTGCGGTGTTTGGCTGGGTTGAAGTGCTGGTGAGCCTGGGGCTATTCATCGCCGGGTTGCTGTATGTGCGCTGGAAGTTCCAGTTCGAACGGCGCATGGCGGGCGAAGGGAGTTAATTTCTTCGCGGGTAAACCCGCTCCCACAAGTACAGCACAGACCTCAAGTGCGGCGCGGCCCCTGTGGGAGCGGGTTTACCC
The DNA here is from genome assembly GCF_003269045.1 of Pseudomonas sp. URMO17WK12:I7. Taxonomy (NCBI): domain Bacteria; kingdom Pseudomonadati; phylum Pseudomonadota; class Gammaproteobacteria; order Pseudomonadales; family Pseudomonadaceae; genus Pseudomonas; species Pseudomonas sp. URMO17WK12:I7. The sequence continues at coordinate 229,851 of NZ_QLTL01000009.1, forward strand.
GCGAAGAGTCCAGACAGGACTCAATGGTTGACGGTATGCGCCAGCATCACCGACAACTGGCACAGCGGTCGCCCGCTTTCCTCGTGCCACTGATTGAACGCCTGCTGCACCAGGGCCAGGTCGCGCTGGCTGGTCGGCTGCTTGTCGATCACCTTCTGGGCAATCAGCGCGGCGGCCATGTCGTCGGTGGGGATGAACGTGTCCTTGCCAACCATGCGCAGAAAGCGCGGTGCCGACAACCCACCCAGCTGGTTGCCATGCTTGGCCAGGTACTTCCACAGCCCGACGATATCGGTCACTGGCCAGTCGGCGATGAACGCACCGAAACTGCCTTTCTCCTTCGCCACGTCGAGGATCATCTGCGCATTGCGCGGTACGCTCTTGAGCTTGCCCAGGTGGCGGATGATGCGCTCGTCATGCATCAGCCGCTCCAGGTGCTCGGCGCCCATCAGCACCACCTTTTCCGGGTCGAAGCCGAAGAACACCTGCTCGAACGCCGGCCACTTGGCATCCACCAGGCTGTGCTTGAGCCCGGCGCGGAACACGCGCAGGGCCAAGGTCGACAGGTAGCGGTCATCAGCGATTTCGCGCAACTGCGCCGGCGTGCGCGGCTGCGGCAGGAAGGCTTCCAGCGCCTGGGCCGAGCCGAAGCGGTTCAGGCAGTACTCATGCAGCCACTGGTAATCGCGCATGGCCTCAGATGTTCACCACGTCGAGGAAGCGAGGGGTAGCGTTCTCGTCGATCTTCAGGCTGGTGAAGTCGAACAGGTTGCGGTCGGCCAGCTGCGACGGCGCCACGTTCTGCATGGCGCGGAAGATGCTCTCGGTACGGCCCGGGTGCTTGCGCTCCCACTCCACCAGCATGTCCTTGACCACCTGGCGCTGCAGGTTTTCCTGCGAGCCGCAGAGGTTGCACGGGATGATCGGGAATTCCTTCATGTCCGAGTAGGCCTGGATGTCCTTCTCGCTGCAGTAGGCCAGCGGGCGGATCACCACGTTGCGGCCGTCGTCGGCGCGCAGCTTCGGCGGCATGCCCTTGAGCGCGCCATTGAAGAACATGTTGAGGAAGAAGGTTTCGACGATGTCGTCGCGGTGATGCCCCAGGGCCATCTTGGTCGCACCGATTTCATCGGCGAAGGTGTACAGGGTGCCACGGCGCAGGCGCGAGCACAGCGAGCAGGTGGTCTTGCCCTCGGGGACCAGCTCCTTGACTACCGAGTAGGTGTCCTTCTCGACGATGTGGTACTCGACGCCCAGTTCCTTGAGATAGGCCGGCAGCACATGCTCAGGGAAGCCCGGCTGCTTCTGGTCCATGTTCACCGCGACGATCTCGAACTTGATCGGTGCCACCTTCTGCAGGTGCAACAGAACGTCGAGCATGGTGTAGCTGTCCTTGCCGCCGGACAGGCAGACCATGACCTTGTCGCCATCCTCGATCATGTTGTAGTCGGTGATGGCTTCGCCGGCGAGACGACGCAGGCGTTTTTGCAGTTTGTTCTGATTGACCGAGAGGGTGCCCATAGCGCTTGGATCCGCGAGGTGTGACAAAAGCCGGCTATTTTACGCACAAACCACGCTCACCTGTAGGGATTCCGATAAAGACTTCAAGGGAATCAACAACGGCCCTGACAGCGCAATTTGCTCTAAAAAGCGGGGTTTGTGCGGGAATTGGCTTCCTATACTGCGACATAAGGCCACATTACCGTTCTGCTTCGGTGTCCTGGCCTCGGGCCGCTTGCGCTCCATGTGGGGGGCGATTGGCAACATAGAGAGGAGTGACCGGCATGATTCATCACGTTGTGGGGCTGTTTACCCATCCCGACCAGGAATGGCGGGAGATTCGTGGCGAAGAAGAAAGCATCAGCCACATGTACCTGACGCACACGCTCATTCTGGCGGCGATTCCCGCCATTTCGGCCTTTATCGGCACAACCCAGGTGGGCTGGGTGATCGGCGGCCGGCCGGCCGTGATGCTGACCATGGAAAGCGCGATCTGGATGAGCATCATGTCCTATCTGGCGATGCTCGCCGGCGTCGCGGTCATGGGGGCTTTCATTCACTGGATGGCCCGCACCTACGACGCCAACCCGTCCATGGCGCAATGCATCGCCTTTGCCACCTACACCGCTACCCCATTGTTCCTCGGCGGCCTGGCGGCGCTCTATCCGCACCTGTGGCTGGGCATGCTGGTGGGGACCGCTGCCATTTGCTACACCGTGTACCTGCTGTATGTCGGCTTGCCGACCTTCATGAACATACCGTCAGATGAAGGCTTCCTGTTCTCCAGCTCGGTGCTGGCGGTAGGCCTCGTCGTACTGGTGGCGATCATGGCTGCTACCGTGATCATCTGGGGTTTGGGCGTGGGGCCCGTGTACACCAACTAGATCAGATCCAGCCAACATAGGGCATCAAGCAAAGGCCGCCGCAAGGCGGCCTTTGTCTGCCTGCTGACCGGTGGCTCGGCAGTTACGACGTGCTTGCGGCATAATGCCCGGTCAGGAGAACCACCCCGTCATGCCCGAGCTGCTCAAACAACGCGTCGAAACCTGTTACCAGCAAGCCGAAGCCTTCTTCAAACGCCCCTTCCCCCGCCCAGAAGTCAGCTTCAAGCTGCGCGGCCAGAAGGCCGGCGTCGCCCACCTGCACGAGAACCTGCTGCGCTTCAACCTGCAACTGTATCGCGAGAACCAGGACGACTTCCTGCGCCAGACCGTGGCCCATGAGGTGGCGCACCTGGTGGCCCATCAGTTGTTTGGCGAGCGGATACAGGCCCATGGCGAAGAATGGCAGTTGATCATGCGCGGGGTGTACGAACTGCCCCCGAACCGTTGCCACAACTATGAAGTGCAGCGGCGCGTGGTAACCCGCTACATCTACCGCTGCCCCTGCCCGGAGAGCGATTTCCCGTTTACCGCGCAGCGGCACAAGCTGGTGCACCAAGGGCGGCGCTACCTGTGCCGGCGCTGCAGGGAAATCCTGGTGTATAGCGGCGAAACGCGCGTCGAATAAATAGCCAGGCACAAGAAAGGCGACCCGAGGGTCGCCTTCTTTTTTACCCCGTCAGGCTCAACGAACCGGGGTTTCTGCAACACCCAGGTCATCGGTAGGCAGGTTCATTTCCAGCGGCGCGCCACCGGAGGCCAGCTCGGAGGCCAGCTTGTCGTCGTCCATCTCCTTCACCCACTTGGCCACGACCACGGTGGCCACGGCGTTGCCGACCAGGTTGGTCAGTGCACGGGCTTCGGACATGAAGCGGTCGATACCGAGGATCAGCGCCAGGCCGGCAACCGGCAGGTGGCCGACGGCCGACAGGGTGGCAGCGAGGACGATGAAGCCCGAACCGGTCACGCCGGCGGCACCCTTGGAAGCCACCAGCAGCACCAGCAGCAGGGTGATCTGGTGGGTGATGTCCATGTGGGTGTCGGTGGCTTGGGCGATGAACACCGCAGCCATGGTCAGGTAGATCGAGGTACCGTCGAGGTTGAACGAGTAACCCGTCGGGATAACCAGGCCGACGACCGACTTCTTGGCACCCAGGCGCTCCATCTTGGCCAGCATGCGTGGCAGGGCCGACTCCGAGGAGGAAGTACCCAGCACGATCATCAGCTCTTCACGGATGTAGCGGATCAGCTTGAGGACACTGAAGCCGTGGGCACGGCAGATACCGCCCAGCACCACCAGCACGAACAGCAGGCAGGTGATGTAGAAGCACGCCATCAGGTAGCCCAGCTGCACCAGCGAACCCACACCATACTGGCCGATGGTGAAGGCCATGGCGCCGAAGGCACCGAGCGGCGCCAGCTTCATGATCATGTTGATGATGTTGAACATCACATGGGCGAAACGATCGATCAGGTCCAGTACCGGCTTGCCGTAGCTGCCCAGGCGGTGCAGGGCGAAGCCGAAGATCACCGAGAACATCAGCACTTGCAGGATATCGCCGTTGGCGAAGGCACCCACCACCGTGTTGGGGATGATGTTGAGCAGGAAGCCGACAGTGGTCTGCTGCGCGCCGGCGGCGGCGTAGGCAGCGACGCTGCTGGCGTTCAGGGTGCTGACGTCGATGTGCATGCCAGCGCCCGGCTGGACCACGTTGACGACCACGAGGCCGATGATCAGGGCAATGGTGGAGACGATTTCAAAGTACAGCAGCGCGTAGCCGCCGGTCTTGCCGACCGACTTCATGCTCTGCATGCCGGCGATGCCGCTGACCACGGTACAGAAGATGATGGGCGCGATGACCATCTTGATCAGTTTGACGAAACCATCACCCAAGGGCTTAAGGGCGACGCCGGTTTCGGGGTAGAAGTGGCCGAGCAGGATGCCGATGGTGATGGCGACCAACACCTGGACATACAGGGATTTGTACAGCGGCTGACGTGTCGTCATGGCTCAATTTTCCTCAAGTGTGCCGGCTTCACCCTTCCCAGGGTGGTTGGGCACCTGAATCGCTAACCCTCCTGCACCTGGAGGGATTTGTCGTTGTGTTCGAGCTGCCTGGGCAGGCCTCTGCCAACTGAGATAGCAAGGGCGATGCCAAAATGCCCATCTTGAGTGCAGAGGCAATGTTTACGGGGTGTAAATGCCCAACGACGGGGCGAATTTTCTGAGGAGGGGTGGCGGATTTCCGCCCGGTGGCGGGAAATGTACAGCGGATATGGCGGGAATCCGCCCTGTTTGGTCTTGGCGGCACGGGCCCATTCGAGGGCCGGAGCAGGTTACAGGTCAGTCAAGGTGGAAGGTGATGCGGAACGCCGCGCCACCCAACGGAGAATCCCCCAGGGTCAGCTCGGCGTCGTAGCTGTCGACGATGTCTTTGACCACCGCCAGCCCGATCCCCTGCCCCGGGTGCTGCCGGTCCAGCCGCTCGCCGCGTTCCAGGATTCGCTCGCGCTGGTCAGCCGGCACTCCCGGCCCGTCATCTTCGACCCACAGCGTCAGCCCCCCAGGTTCTTCCTGCAACACAACCCGCACCCGCCCAAGGCTCAGGCGATAAGCGTTCTCCAGCAGATTACCCAACAATTCCAGCAAGGCGCCCCGCTCCATCGGCACGCGCGACGGTTCAGGCACCTGCAGATCGACATCGACCTGCTTGTCGCGGTAGACCTTGGCCAAAGTACTGCACAGGCTCTGCAGTACCGGCAGCAACGGCACGCTATGGCGCACCAGGCCACTTTTGCGCATGCTGGCGCGCTGCAACTGGTAATCGATCTGCTGGCTCATGCGCTCGATCTGGCTTTGCAGTACCCGCGCTTGCTCACGCTCACCGTCACGTTGCTGCATGCTCTCGCCAACACCCTGCAATACCGCCAGCGGTGTCTTCAAGCTGTGCGCAAGGTCGCCCAGCGAATCCCGGTAGCGCGCGCGTTGCTCACGCTCACTGCGTAACAGCCGGTTCAGCGAGCGGGTCAGGCGCAGCAGTTCGCGCGGGTGCTCGCCACTGAGGCCATCACGTGCACCAGACTCCACCTCATCCAGCTCAACGCTCAATCGTCGCAACGAGCGCAACCCCCAGGTCAGGCCGGCCCAGAGCAGCGCCAGCAGGGCCAGCAAGGCAGCGCCAAAACCCAGGTAGAGCTTTTCGCGCAGACCACTGAGCGTGGCCTTGTACTCACTCACCGGCTGCAGTGCGACGATGCTGTAGGCCGCGCTCTGGCCGCCGAGCAGTTTGATCTCGACGTCATAGACGAAGAACTCTTCGCCATCGTCCTGATGGATACGGGCGAACTCGTTGCCGCGCCCGTCGTAACGCGGGCGGTAATTGATGTGCCGGTCGGCGGTGGCGCGCGAGTGCCAGACCAGGTTGCCATCGCGGTCGAAGATGTAACCCAGCAGGCCGGTGTACGGCAGGTTGTAGCGCTCGTCCGGCAACAGTTCAGGCATCTGCAGCTGGCCATGTTCGATGCGCGCGGCGGATATCAGCGTGGTCACGTCCGAGGCCAGGCGCTGCTCGATCGATTCCTGCAGGGCCAGGCTGAAGGCCTTCTGCAAGGCTGGCAGCAGCGCCAGCATGAACAGCAGCGCCAGCACGGCAGCAGCGAGCATCAGGCGTACCCGCAGCGAGCGGATCATCGGCAGCGCTCAGTGAACAGATAGCCCAGGCCGCGCACCGTGTCGATCGGTTTGAAACCGCTATCGCCCTCGAGCTTGCGGCGCAGGCGGCCGACCAGCACTTCGATGACGTTGGGGTCACGCTCCTCGTCACCGGGGTAGAGCTGCTCCATCAGGCGATCCTTGGCCACCACCTGCTGGTGATGACGCATGAGGTATTCGAGGATGCGGTACTCGTATGCGGTTAGTGCCAGCGGGTGCTCGTCCAGGGTCGCCTGCTTGCGGTTGAGGTCAAGGACCAGGGGGCCAGCGGCGATGGTCGACTGGGTGAAACCACTGGAACGGCGCAGCAAGGCGTTCAGGCGCGCTTCGAGTTCTTCGAACTGGAACGGCTTGACCAGGTAGTCGTCAGCACCGGTGGCCAGGCCTTCGACCTTGTCCTGCCAGTTGCCGCGGGCGGTGAGAATCAGGATGGGGAACGACTTGCCCTGGCTGCGCAGGCGGCCGATCAGTTCAAGGCCGCTGATCCCAGGCAGGCCAAGGTCGACGATGGCCAGGTCGAAATGGAAGTGTTCGGACTGGTACAGGGCTTCTTCGGCATCGGCCACGGCTTCCACCACATGGCCGCTTTCGCCCAGGCGTGTGTAGAGGTGGTGCCGCAGCAGGGCTTCGTCCTCGACCACCAGCAGTTTCATTCAAGGCTCCTCTTGATGTGTTGCCTGTACAGGCCTTTTCGCGGGTAAACCCGCTCCCACAGGGACTGCACACGTTTCGAAGACTGTGCGATCCCTGTGGAAGCGGGTTTACCCGCGAAGAGGCCGTTACAGGATAACTCGGCTCGCCGGTCAGAACTTGTAAGTTGCTGCCAGATAGGTTTGTGCACTGCTGGTCAGGCGCAAGGTGCCTTCTTTCGGCCCACCGCTGGCGCCTACCTCGGTCGCGGCATTGGTGCGCAGGTAGCGGTAACCCAGCTCCATCGAAGCATTGTCGGTGATTGCCTGTATCACACCGGCCTGCAGGCCCACGGCATAACCGTAGTCGGTATCACGGCTGGCCCATGGCGAATCCTGGGTCAACTTGGTCATGCCCAGGCTGCCACCGCCGAACAGCTTGGTGGTATCGCCCACCGGCAAGAACAGATCATAGCTGCCCAGCACGTTCTCCTGGCGCAGCTTGAGGCCGCTGTGGTCGCCCGAGACATTGTCGTAGGTGATGTAGTAGCGGCCCTGGTCGTTGATCCGGCCCAGGCGCACACCCCAGGTGTCATCCTTGCCGATGATGCCGTCGGCATTGAGATGGTCGGTGTTGCTCTGCAGCAAGCCAGACTTGCGTACCTTGTCGCTGGTCTGGCCGTAGGTCAGGCTGGCGAAATTTTCATCCGCTGCCTGGGCAGAGGTGATGCCAGCGGCGCAGACGGCCATGGCGGCGAGCAGGGAGTTGAAGGTTTTCATGGCGCGGTACTCCAGATGAAGGCACTGTTGCGGTCTGGAAGCTAGAGTAAGCAGGGTGCCCTGAACCGCGGCTGAACCCTGACTGAACCGCGGCTGAACGATTTGTCGGCAAAACAAGGAGTAGTGAACATGCGCGCCCTGCTGGCCCTGACCCTGATGTGCAGCGCCGCCCTAGCCCAAGCGGCAGTACAAACCCGCGAGATCCGTTACCAAGATGCCGACGGCACCGCGCTGATCGGCTATTACGCCTACGATGATGCCGTGAAGGGCGAGCGCCCTGGCGTGCTGGTTGTGCACGAGTGGTGGGGGCTGAACGACTATGCCAAACGCCGTGCCCGCGACCTCGCCGCGCTGGGCTACAGCGCGCTGGCCATCGACATGTATGGTGAAGGCAAGCACACCGAGCATCCGCAGGACGCCCAGGCATTCATGGCCGAGGCAAGCAAGGATCCGGAGGCATCGGCCAAGCGCTTCGACGCCGGGCTGGACCTGTTGAAGAAACAGCCCTACACCGACAAGCACAAGCTCGGCGCAGTGGGTTACTGCTTCGGCGGCAAGGTGGTGCTCGATGCCGCACGGCGCGGCGCCAGGCTCGATGGTGTGGTGAGTTTCCATGGCGCACTGGCCACCCAGACACCGGTCACCCAGCCAGGCGTTGTGAGGGCCTATTTGCTGGTCGAGCACGGCGCGGCAGACAGCATGGTCACCCCGCAGCAAGTGGACGCTTTCAAGAAAGAGATGGACGCGGCCAAGGTCGAATACCAGTTCGTCAGTATTCCTGGGGCCAAGCATGGGTTTACCAACCCGGATGCCGACCGGCTCAGTCATGGCGAGCACGGCGGGCCGGATATTGGCTACAACGAGGCCGCGGACAAGAGCTCTTGGGCGGACATGCAGGCATTCTTCAAACAAGTGTTCAAGTGACGAAGCAGCCCCGTCTCCCACACACGCCTCGCGGCTGGCACAATAGCCGCCATGAACAGTCTCCCCGCCTGCTGCGCCCCGCTCCAGCACCACTGGCCCCTGCCCCGCCCGCTACTCGGTGCGGTGCTGGCCAGTTGTGCCTTCGACCCCGCCCGCCTGGCCGCCGATGACTTCCAGCGCGCAGGCATCGTGCCAAGCGCCAGCCTGCAACGCTCGGTGGCCAAACGCCAGGCGGAATACCTGGCCGGGCGAGTCTGCGCCCGTGCTGCGCTGCAGCGCCTGGATGGTCGCGACTACGTCCCCGGCACCCATGAGGATCGCTCGCCGATCTGGCCTGCCGGCATCCATGGTTCGATTACCCATGGCAAAGGCTGGGCCGCCGCCGTGGTGGCCGCCGATGGCGAATACCGCGGCCTGGGACTGGACCAGGAAGCGCTACTGGATGACGAACGCGCTGAACGCTTGATGGGTGAAATCCTGACGCCAGCCGAGCTCGGCCGGCTGGACCGCAACCAGCTGGGCCTTACGGTCACCCTGACCTTCTCGCTGAAGGAAAGCCTGTTCAAGACCCTCTACCCTGTGACCCGCAAGCGCTTCTATTTCGAGCATGCCGAGTTGCTGGAATGGTCCTGCGATGGCCTGGCACGGCTGCGTCTACTCACCGACCTGTCACCCGAGTGGCGACACGGCGCCGAAGTCGAAGGCCAGTTCTGCCTGCAAGACGGCCACCTGCTCAGCCTGGTAAGCATCTGAGCACTACTGCGGCGCCTGCTCGCGCGGCCAGTTGAGGCTGAAGCAGGCCCCACCCAGCGCCTCGCTGCGCCCCACGGTGGCGCGGCCAGCGTGCCAGTAGATGATCCTTCGCACGATCGACAGGCCCAGGCCATGCCCGCCGGAAGCGCGGGTGCGGCTGTCGTCGAGCCGGGTGAAGGGGGTGAAAATGCGATCCCAGACACCTTCAGGGATACCCGGGCCATCGTCCTCCACATCGATACGGCAACGCTGCTGGCCCAGCTGGTAGCTCAGGCGCACCTCACTCCCGGCATGGCGCAAGGCATTGCTTACCAGGTTCTGCAGCGCACGGTGCAGGTAACGCGGTTCGGCCTCGACCCAGCAACCGTCATTGCCCTGGCATGCCCCACGCACCAGGCGGACGTTGCTGTTGAGTGGCGCCAGCTCTTCGATCACCCGGTCGAACAAGGCATCCAGCTCGACACGCTGGAACTTCAGCGCCGGGGCGCCCTGCTCCAGCCGAGCGTAGGTCAGCATCTCGTCGACCAGCTTGTCCAGGTCCTGGATATCGCCATCCATGCCAGCCAGGTGCTTGGCGCGGGCCTGCTCGGTGGGCGCGCTTTCGATCATCTCCAGGCCAAAGCGCAGGCGTGCCACGGGGGTGCGCAGTTCGTGGGACACCGCGCGCACCAGTTCGCGCTGCATGTTCAGCGAGCGCTGCAGGTGCTCGGCCATGCCATTGAACGCAGCGGCCAGGCGCCCCACCGAATCGGCATCACCGGCTGGCACGCGCGTGTCCAGGCTACCCTGGGCGATGCGTGTGGCAGCGATTGCCATACCCGACACGCGCCGCTCCAGCTGGCGCACCAACCAATAGACCACCAGGCCGATCAGGCACAGGCCGAGAAAGGCGATCAGGATCAGCAATTGCGGCGGATAGGGGTTGAGCTGATACAGCGGGCCGATCTCCAGCACCAATGGCGAGCCTGGCAGGCCCGCGAACACGCGGATCGAATCACCGTCGCGGCCCAGCGCCATCACCGTGTCGCCCTCCTCCACCCGGCGCCGCTGGTCATCGTCCAGGCCGACCCGCTCGATACGCTGCAGGGCGACGCCGAAGCCGAAGCCCTTGCTCTGGGTTATTTCTGCCAGGCGCTGCTGCTGCTCGGTCACCGGGTAGCGCACCAGCTCATCGGCCAGCAGATAAAGCGTGGCACGCGCCAGCTGCTCGCTGACCTGCTTGACCTGGGCCACCAGCAACAGGTCTTCCTGGCCAACCTTGCGCAGCACCTGGGCGGCGTGCGGCCCGGTCTTCTCCACCACCACCAGGCCGCGGTACAGGCGGGCGCGCTGGCCACCCTCCAGCGAGCGGGCCGACATCGGTTGCAACACGAGCGGCACACCCAGCAGGCGCTCCCACATCAGCAGCGAGCGCTTGCGCTCTGTGTCGTTCTGCTGCGCCAGGTTGTCGGCCATCAGGCTGAACGTGCCCTGGGCCAGGCGCTCACGGTGCTGGGCTGCGCGCACCTCGTTGACCAGATGCAGGCTGAGCACCCCGAGCAGTGCCACCAGCACCAGCACAGCCAGCATGCCGCCGTAGATACGCAGGAAGATCGAGTGCTTCATGAGGCATCGCCGACGAACAGGTAGCCCTTGCTGCGCAGCGTCTTGATCAGCCGCGGGTGGATAGGGTCGTCGCCGATCTTGGGGCGAATCCTGGAAATGCGCACGTCGATGGAGCGGTCCTGGCCGTCGTAGCCGACCCCGCGCAATGCGGTGAATATCTGCTCGCGCGACAGCACCCGCCCGGCGTTGCTGGCCAGCAGCCAGAGCAGGTCGAACTCAGCACCGGTGAGGTCGATCTGCTGCGCGTCGAGCCAGGCTTCGCGCAGGCGGTTGTCGATGCGCAGCGAGCCGAAGGCCAGGTCGTGGCGCTTGTTGTCCGGGCTTTCGCTGCGCCGCAGCAGCGCCTGAATTCGCGCCAGCAGCAAACGCGGGCGCACCGGCTTGCACACATAGTCGTCGGCGCCCAGGTCCAGGCCCTGAACCTGATCGAGTTCGTCGCTACGGGCAGTCAGCATCAGAATCGGGCCGGGGTACTGGCCGCGCACGCGCCGGCAGATGCTCAGGCCATCTTCACCGGGCAGCATCAGGTCGAGAATCACCAGGTCCGGCTGACTGTCGACGATACGGCGGGCAGCGCGGGCGCCATCGCCCTCCACGGCGACTTCATAGCCGTTGGCCTGCAGGTATTCGGCGGTGAGCTCGGCCAGGCGCTGGTCGTCTTCGACGATGAGGATGCGGTTGCTGGATTGGTCCATGGCCCCTGCCTTTGAATTGTTGTTTTTCTGTCGGTACCGGCCTTTAACCAAAAGGCAACATCGGCTTCGGATACTACGTGCCGCCCCCGGCACTGCCAACCTGCCCGACGGCAGCCTCGACTGAACCGTTTTTTGTGGTAGGGTTCGCGCCCGAAAAATTCTGCCTGGGGGCAGCGACCAAGAGAAAAATAGTGCACACCACTTGGCACTAGGCCTACAGCGATTACCCACTATTCACTCACAAAGTACGCACAAGTTATCCACAGACGGTCGCCTTGCAAAGCCCCCTGTACCGCATTATCTTGTATCCCCAGCACAGCAAACCACTAGATGTTGGGTTTCAGTCACCAACGCCAAGCATGAGTCAGCAGAGAAATTCAAGCGATTTTTCTGGCAGAACTCGTTGTGGTTTCATCGATCCAACCGCTCCTAGCGGATACTGAACAGCCTGCTTTGGCTCACCCCAGAGCATTTGACTTCGGCCAGGGAGCGGCAAGGTTCTTGCCCCCATTTCCTGATCTGTCCCGAAGTCGGTACGCCCGAGCGGGCGGATGCGCGTGCATGCCGCATCCCCGCAAGGGCCATCGAGCAAGTGGACGGAACGGTGGGCGCCCAAAAGGCGCCTGAACACTATAGAAACTGTGGAGACACCCACCCATGCAAACCGACACAACTCGCGAGAACCCGCAGGCCAAGGCGCCGCAGGCCGCCGATTCCAACCAGGATCTGGCTGCCACCGCCCCGGGCCAACTGCGCGTGATCAAGCGCAACGGCACTGTCGTCCCCTACACCGACGACAAGATCACCGTGGCCATCACCAAGGCGTTCCTCGCAGTTGAAGGCGGCACCGCCGCTGCCTCGTCGCGCATCCACGACACCGTCGCGCGCCTGACCGAGCAGGTCACCGCCACGTTCAAACGTCGCATGCCATCGGGTGGCACCATCCACATCGAAGAAATCCAGGACCAGGTCGAACTGGCCCTGATGCGTGCCGGCGAGCAGAAAGTTGCTCGTGACTACGTGATCTACCGCGACCAGCGCGCCAAGGAGCGCGCAACCCGCAGCAACGCAGACAGCGTGGTCGAGCCGCACCCGAGCATCCGCATCACCCTGGCCGACGGCAGCCTGGCGCCGCTGGACATGGCGCGCCTGAACACCATCATCAGCGAAGCCTGCGAAGGCCTGGCCGAAGTCGATGGCGACCTGATCCAGCGCGAAACCCTGAAGAACCTGTACGACGGCGTGGCCATCAAGGACGTCAACACCGCCCTGGTGATGACCGCCCGTACCCTGGTCGAGCGCGAGCCGAACTACTCGTTCGTCACCGCCCGCCTGCTGATGGACACCCTGCGCGCCGAAGGCCTGGGCTTCCTCGAAGTGGCCGACAGCGCCACCCACCACGAGATGGCCGACCTGTACGCCAAGGCCCTGCCGGCCTACATCGCCAAAGGTGTCGAGTTCGAACTGCTCAACCCTGCACTGGCCGACTTCGACCTGGAAAAACTGGGCAAGGCGATCAACCACGAGCGTGACCAGCAGTTCACCTACCTGGGCCTGCAAACCCTGTACGACCGCTACTTCATCCACAAGGATGGCGTGCGCTTCGAGCTGCCGCAGGTGTTCTTCATGCGTGTGGCCATGGGCCTGGCGCTGGAAGAAAAAGACAAAGAAGCCCGTGCGATCGAGTTCTACAACCTGCTCTCGTCGTTCGACTACATGGCTTCGACCCCAACCCTGTTCAACGCCGGTACCCTGCGCCCGCAGCTGTCGAGCTGCTACCTGACCACCGTGCCGGACGACCTGTCGGGCATCTACCACGCGATCCACGACAACGCCATGCTGTCGAAATTCGCCGGTGGCCTGGGCAACGACTGGACCCCTGTGCGCGCACTGGGCTCCTACATCAAGGGCACCAACGGCAAATCCCAGGGCGTTGTGCCGTTCCTGAAAGTAGTCAACGATACCGCCGTTGCCGTCAACCAGGGTGGCAAGCGCAAAGGCGCCGTGTGTGCCTACCTGGAAACCTGGCACCTGGACATCGAAGAATTCATCGAGCTGCGCAAGAACACCGGTGATGACCGTCGTCGTACCCACGACATGAACACCGCCAACTGGATCCCTGACCTGTTCATGAAGCGCGTCTTCGATGACGGCAAGTGGACCCTGTTCTCGCCATCGGAAGTGCCTGATCTGCACGACCTGACCGGCAAGGCCTTCGAAGAGCGTTACGAGTACTACGAAGCCCTGACCGAGTACAACAAGATCAAGGTGTTCAAGACCATCCAGGCCAAAGACCTGTGGCGCAAGATGCTGTCGATGCTGTTCGAGACCGGCCACCCATGGCTGACCTTCAAGGACCCGTGCAACCTGCGTTCGCCGCAGCAGCACGTGGGCGTGGTCCACAGCTCGAACCTGTGCACCGAGATCACCTTGAACACCAACAAGGACGAGATCGCGGTCTGCAACCTGGGCTCGATCAACCTGCCGAACCACATTGTCGACGGCAAGCTGGACACCGCCAAGCTGCAACGCACCGTGAACACCGCCGTGCGCATGCTCGACAACGTGATCGACATCAACTACTACTCGGTGCCGCAAGCGCGTAACTCGAACTTCAAGCACCGCCCGGTCGGCCTCGGCATCATGGGCTTCCAGGACGCGCTGTACCTGCAGCACATCCCGTACGGCTCCGACGCTGCCGTCGAGTTCGCCGACAAGTCGATGGAAGCGGTCAGCTACTACGCGATCCAGGCTTCCTGCGACCTGGCCGACGAGCGTGGCGCCTACGAGACCTTCCAGGGTTCGCTGTGGTCCAAGGGCATCTTGCCGCTGGATTCGCAACAGATCCTGATCGAAGCCCGTGGCCAGAAGTACATCGACGTCAACCTGGAAGAGTCGCTGGACTGGGCGCCGGTCCGTGCCCGCGTGCAGAAAGGCATCCGTAACTCGAACATCATGGCCATCGCGCCAACCGCGACCATCGCCAACATCACTGGCGTGTCGCAGTCGATCGAGCCGACCTACCAGAACCTGTACGTGAAATCGAACCTGTCGGGCGAGTTCACCGTGATCAACCCGTACCTGGTCCGCGACCTGAAGGCCCGCGGCCTGTGGGACTCGGTAATGATCAACGACCTGAAGTACTACGACGGTTCGGTGCAGCAGATCGAGCGTATCCCGCAAGAGCTGAAAGACCTGTACGCCACCGCGTTCGAAGTCGAGACCAAGTGGATCGTCGATGCAGCCTCCCGTCGCCAGAAGTGGATCGACCAGGCTCAGTCGCTGAACCTGTACATCGCCGGCGCTTCGGGCAAGAAGCTGGACGTGACCTACCGCATGGCCTGGTACCGTGGCCTGAAAACCACCTACTACCTCCGTGCCCTGGCCGCGACCAGCACCGAGAAGTCGACCATCAACACCGGCAAGCTCAACGCCGTTTCCAGCGGCGGCGACAGCGCCCCGGTCCAGGCAGCCGGCCCTGCGCCAGTGCCGAAGGCCTGCGCGATCGACGAGCCTGACTGCGAAGCCTGCCAGTAAGGCCTGATGCCGCATGGGGTGCCCTCGGGTGCCCCTTGCGGCATTTTTGTATCTGCGCCCCTGAGAAGCCCTGCCCTTTGCCCACCGCTCACGCGCATAGGTAAAAAGAAAGGACCTCTCAAAAAGGATGCAAACCCATGGCGCGGAAAAAAGTGGCAACTCGCAAGATCGGTCGCAATGCAGAAACCGGCCGCTTCACTTCGGTGGAAGAGGCCCGCAAGCACCCCAAGACCCATGTGGTCGAAACACTGCGCAAGCAGTGCAGCTAGCCCGCTGAAAATGCGGTCGTTGCAGGAGCGGCCTTGTGGCGCGAAAGGGCTGCGCAGCGGTCCCAGTATCTCGGCTCCAGCGCGAGATTGCCGGGGCCGCTTTGCGGCCCTTTCGCGACACAAGGCCGCTCCTACAAGGGTTTGGTAAACCCAGCATCTTGTGCTTTGAAAATAAAAACCCACCACATGTAGTGCTTCGCATTATTTGCCGCTAAACTCCCTCCCCATAAAAGACGACACGAGATTCCTTGAACGGACGCGCACAGAACCGGTCGAAAAATTACCCTCGCCCGCTAGACACGCGCCCCGATCGAAAGCGAATTCCGGTATACTTCGCCCCCTCTGAAAAGGGCACCCATTCATGTCCCTGGCCCCTCCCCCGAGGCCTGGCCAGGCACGAGTCAGATGTAACGAGAGTCAGCCTCTCGAGCTGTCCATTCGCCGTAACGGCCTTGCGTCAGGCATCACATTCTTAAAATCCAACCGGTTACCCCAAGGGGGCAACCCTCAAGCAGGAGCCAATCACCATGCTGAGCTGGGACGAATTCGACAAGGAAGACGGCGAAGTAGCCGCCAAAGGCAACACCCCTGCGCAGGCCACTGCCGCCGCCACCCTCGACAAGCTCGACAGCGCCGGTGGTGCCGCCGCCCTGGAAGCCCGTGCTGCCACCGCCGCCGACTCCGACGCGGTGAAACGCGCCAAAGCTGCCCTCGACGCCCTCGACATCGCCGAAGGCCTGGCTGAGCTGGAAGGCTCCTCGGCCCGCGTCGCCGTTGACGAAAAGCGCATGATCAACTGCCGCGCCGACCTCAACCAGCTGGTACCGTTCAAGTACGACTGGGCCTGGCAGAAGTACCTCGACGGCTGCGCCAACCACTGGATGCCGCAAGAGGTCAACATGACCGCCGACATCGCCCTGTGGAAGAGCATGGACGGCCTGACCGAGGACGAGCGCCGCATCGTCATGCGCAACCTCGGCTTTTTCTCCACCGCCGACTCGCTGGTGGCCAACAACCTGGCCCTGGCCGTGTACCGCCTGATCACCAACCCAGAATGCCGCCAGTACATCCTGCGCCAGGCCTTCGAAGAGGCGATCCACACCCACGCCTACCAGTACTGCATCGAGTCGCTGGGCATGGATGAAGGCGAGATCTTCAACATGTACCACGAGATCCCGTCGGTCGCGAAGAAAGCCGCCTGGGGCCTGAAGTACACCCGCGCCATCTCCGACCCGGAATTCAACACCGGCACCGTCGAGACTGACAAAGAGCTGCTGCGCAACCTGATCGCCTACTACTGCGTACTGGAAGGCATCTTCTTCTACTGCGGCTTCACCCAGATCCTGTCCATGGGCCGCCGCAACAAGATGACCGGCGTTGCCGAGCAGTTCCAGTACATCCTGCGTGACGAGTCGATGCACCTGAACTTCGGCATCGACGTGATCAACCAGATCAAGATCGAGAACCCGCACCTGTGGGACGCGGCGATGAAGGAAGAAGCGACCCAGATGATCCTGCAAGGGACCCAGCTGGAGATCGAATACGCCCGTGACACCATGCCACGCGGCGTATTGGGCATGAACGCAGCGATGATGGAGGACTACCTCAAGTTCATCGCCAACCGTCGCCTGACCCAGATTGGCCTGAAGGAAGAGTACCCGGGGACTACCAACCCGTTCCCATGGATGAGCGAGATCATGGACTTGAAGAAAGAGAAGAACTTCTTCGAGACTCGCGTGATCGAGTATCAGACTGGTGGGGCATTGAGCTGGGACTGATCGTCCGGGCTGAGCATCGAGAAGGCTGCCGAATGGCAGCCTTTTTATTGCCTGCGCTAACAGAACAGGAAGTGTCCTACAAACTGCGGCATTGCCTGTCGCACGCCATCACGATAACGTTTTCCGGCGCTTAAGAACGCTCACGTAGCGGCATCCCGTACCCGTCAGAAACGGCACTCCCACATCAGGATGGCCAATCATGAACAGCGTCTATACCTCCCCCCTCTTCACCCGCCACAACCGCCCCCTCCACACCCTCTGGCTCGAATCCCAAGCCTGGTTCTGCACCCACGAACTCGGCCGGCTGAGCGCTCGCTTCTTCGACGAACACTGCATCCACAAGCTCGACCCGGACCAGTACCGCAAGGTGCAGCTGCTGCGCTACGGGCAGTACCAGGAGACCACGATGCTCTGCGAGTCCGGGGCCTAGACGTTGCTGGCGCATCACCCTGTTCCAGAGAACCGACATCTGCGCTGGTGGCTGACCCATGAGGTGGTGGCGGTGCTGCGTGATGGCCAGGCTGATGGGGAAGTGGATACTCCGCCGCTGGGGCGGATTTGCTGGCGATGCCTGACAGAGTCGGGCTCGGGGCGCTACGCGCCCCATCGCTGGCAAGGCCAGCTTCCACAAGAAGACAGTTGCTCCCACATGATGTGCGTATAGCCCAGAGCCTGGTTATGCCTGCACCGGCCTCATCGCTGGCACAGGCCAATTGCAGCTGCCGAGCAGCTTGCCGGTGGACGCAGGTGGGGTGGGTTGCAGGGTGAAGCCTCCTCGCTTGGGAAAACGAAACGTCATGTCTCTGCTGGCCACGAGACATGATTCGTTTCAATTTGTTCAGCGAAGAGAGCGGTTGGGGCTAGTTTTTCAGCCCAAGCTCTGCCGACAGCCGTGCGGTCACGCCTTTGAGGACCGGTACCAGCTCGCGCATCTTCTCTTCGGGCATGTACGGCACAGTACTCGCCACACTGATCCCCGCCACGATCCGACGGCTCGCATCGCGCACCGGGGCCGCCACACAGCGGATCGATGGCTCATTGTCTTCCAGATCGAAGGCATATCCCCCCGCGACATAATCGACCATGCGATGCTCGAACTGCGCCCAGGTCTGCTCGGTGTGGTGCGGCCAAAACGCGCTCTTGCCCCCCACCGGCAGGCTGGTCTCATACAGGCGCTGCCATTCGGCCGGAGTGTCGTCGAGCATCAGTGCCTTGCCGATACCGGTGCGTGCCAGCGGCATGCGGTGGCCGACCCGCGAGCGCATTTCCGGGCCGTTGCGCCCCGGGGTCTTGTGCAGGTACAGCACTTCGTCGCCTTCGCGGATCGCCAGGTGGATGGTGTCGCCGGTCAGGGCCGACAGCTCATCAAGGTAAGGACCGGCCAGGGTCACCAGCGGCAACTCCTCGCGGGCCTGGAAGCCGAGTTCGATCAGCTTGGGGCCTAGCAGATAGCCGACCTGGGGCACCACGCGCAGGTAGCGCTCGTCCACCAGGCAACTGACCAGGCGGTGGGTGGTGCTGCGGGTGGTGCCGATGTGCCGGGCGATGTCCTTGAGGTCGCGCGCGCCAGCGGCCACGGCCTGCACCACGGCCAGCCCGCGCAGCAGGGTCTGGGTGCCGGTGGGGGCGGTTTTTGCGGGGTCTTCCTGCATGTACGGCCTTTATCGTTGAGCGAGAGGGCGGGCGACATTATGTTCGCCCACAGGGCACGCCTACAACTCGATGCGCTCGACCTTGCCCACCAGCAGGATGTACGACAGCGCACCGACCAGAGCCAGTGCCGCGACGTAGGTAATGGCCGGGGCGAAAGAATCGCCGCTGGCCAGGAAGCCGATCACGATCGGGGTAATGATTGCCGAGAGGTTGCCGATGAAGTTGAACACTCCGCCCGTCAGCCCGAGCAGGCGCGCCGGGGCCAGGGTCGATACCAGCGACCAGGTGATCGAAGCCAGGCCGTTGCCGAAGAACGCCAGGGCCAGGAAGGCGATTACCAGTGGCGTCGAGTCGACGAAATTGGCGCCGATGATCGCGGTGGAAATCAACAGGCCGCTGATGATCGGCAGCTTGCGTGCAAAGCCCACGCTGGCGCCACGGCGGATCAACCAGTCGGAGAAGAAGCCCGAGCACAGCACGCCGACGAAGGCCGCGAGGAATGGCAGCGATGCCAGCATCCCGGACTTGATGAAGTCCATGCCGCGGTACTTCACCAGGTAGGTCGGGAACCAGGTGAGGAAGAACCACAGCGTCGAGTTGAGGCAGAACTGGCCGAGGTAGATGCCCCACAGCTTGCGTTTGGTCAACACGATGCCGAGGTCGGTCCAGCTGAACCTTGCCTTGACCTTGGCCTGCTCATCCTGGATGTCCACCAGCCCGCCGCCCTCGCGGATCAGTGCGATCTCGGCGTCGTTGGCACCCTTGAAATCGCGCGGTTCGCGATACACCGCGTACCAGATCACTCCCCAGAGAATGCCCACCGCACCGGTCACGACGAACACCATGTGCCAGCCGAATTCATGCTGCAGCCAGGCCAGCAACGGGGTCAGGAACGCCAGGCCGACGAACTGCCCGGAGGTGTAGAAGCCGATGGCAGTAGCCCGCTCGCGCTCGGGGAACCAGGTGGTGACCACGCGGCTGTTGATCGGGTAGGCCGGCGCCTCCAGGGCGCCGACTGCCATGCGCAGCACGAACAGCGCGATGAAGCTGGCGGCAAAGCCGAGCATCACCGTGGCCAGCGACCACAGCACCAGCGCCACGGTATAGAGGATGCGCGGCGGCACCCGGTCGACCAGCCAGCCACCGGGGATCTGCATGGCGGCGTAGGTCCAGCCGAATGCCGAGAACACCAGGCCGACGTGGATCGGGTCGATGCCCAGCTCGCTGGTCAGGGCAGGCGCGGCAATCGACAGGTTGCTGCGGTCCAGGTAGTTGATCACCACCGTGATGAAAAGCAGCACCATGATGAAAAAGCGCTTGCGGCTGGGCGCCACCAGGGTGGCCTGCCCAGTGAGGGTGTGCGGGAGCATGAGAAGTGCCTCTTGTTATGGTTATTGAGGTCGTTTCAGCGCGCTTGTCAGAGCGCCATCACCACTCGGCGAAACTGCCGTCGGCATGGCGCCACACCGGATTGCGCCAGCGATGGCCTACAGCGGCGCGCTCGATGACATATGCCTCGTTGATCTCGATACCCAAGCCCGGGCCGTCGGGGATCTTCACCATGCCCTGCTCATAGTCGAATACGCCGGGGTCGCGCACGTAGTCGAGCAGGTCGTTGCTCTCGTTGTAATGGATGCCCAGGCTCTGCTCCTGGATAAAGGCGTTGTAGCAGGCGGCATCCAGCTGCAGGCAGGCCGCCAAGGCAATCGGGCCCAGCGGGCAGTGCAGCGCCAGCGCGACGTCGTAGGCCTCGGCCATGTTGGCGATCTTGCGGGTTTCGGTGATGCCGCCAGCGTGGGAGGCGTCGGGCTGGATGATGTCGACATAGCCTTCGCTAAGCACGCGCTTGAAGTCCCAACGTGAAAACAGCCGCTCGCCCAGGGCGATCGGGGTACTGGTCAGCGGCGCCAACTCTTTCAGCGCTTCGTAGTTTTCGCTGAGCACCGGCTCCTCGATGAACATCAGCTTGTACGGGTCGAGCTCCTTCATCAGCACCTTGGCCATGGGCTTGTGCACCCGGCCATGGAAGTCGACACCGATGCCAACGTTCGGGCCCACCGCATCGCGCACGGCAGCGACATTGGCCAGGGCCTGATCGACCTTGTCGAAGGTGTCGAGAAATTGCAGCTCCTCGGTGCCGTTCATTTTCACGGCCGTGAATCCCCGGGCAACGGCCTCTTTCGCCGCACGGGCGGTGTCGGCCGGGCGGTCGCCGCCGATCCACGAATACACCCGGATCTTGTCACGCACCTGGCCACCCAGCAGGTCGCTGACCGACACGCCCAGCGCCTTGCCCTTGATGTCCCACAGGGCCTGGTCGATGCCAGCCAGGGCGCTCATGTGGATGGCGCCACCGCGGTAGAAGCCTCCGCGATAGAGCACGGTCCAGATGTCTTCGATGTTGCGTGGGTCCTTGCCGATCAGGTAGTCGGAAAGCTCTTCGACGGCAGCCGCAACGGTGTGCGCACGCCCTTCGACCACCGGCTCGCCCCAACCGGTCACGCCCTGGTCGGTCTCGACCTTGAGGAAGCACCAGCGTGGCGGAACGATGAAGGTGGTCAGCTTGGTAATTTTCATCTGCTTGTCTCTCTTGTTGGATGCAGCGCAGGAATGGATCAGCGCAGGGCTTGCCAGGCGGTCACGTAAGCCTGGGCAGCGGCCGCGACCTGCCTGGGTGTCATGCCCGGCTTGTACAGGCCGGAGCCGAGGCCAAAGCCTCGGGCGCCAGCGTCGAAGAACTGCTGCAGGTTGCCGGGCGTGATGCCGCCAACCGGCGCCAGCACGGTGCCGGCGGGCAGCACGGCCAACCAGGCCTTGACCACCGCCGGGCCCATCTGCTCGGCCGGGAACAGCTTGAGCACGTCGGCACCTTCGGCCAGGGCGGCGAACGCTTCGGTCGGCGTGGCGACACCTGGCGCCAGATATAGGCCCGCCGCCTTGGCCGCACGCAGCACCTGTGGGTCACTGTGCGGCATGACGATCAATTGCCCGCCCGCCGCTTGCACCTGGGCCACCTGCGCGGGTGTCAGCACGGTGCCGGCGCCGATCAGGCAATCGGCGGGCAAGCTGCCGCGCAGGATGCGGATGCTTTCGAAGGGCTCGGGCGAATTGAGCGGCACTTCGATGACACGAAAGCCGGCGCCGTAGAGGACTTCACCGATGGCGGCGGCTTCGTGCGGTTGCAGGCCGCGCAGGATCGCGATCAGGCCGTTCTGTGCCAGTGCGTGTTCAAGCATGTCGGGCTCCCTTCAAGATGGATGAGTAAGGCCGGCGGCGAGCGCCAGCTGCCACAAGCCGCGTTCGGTGGCCTGCTCGGCCACGCTCACGTGGCTGAAGCCACATGCCTGCAGGGCACGGCTGTAGCGCATGCAAAGCGGCCCGTTGCCGATCAGCAGGATCGCCGGCAGGTGCACGCTGTTGCGTCGTTGGCGTTGCACCTTGGCCAGGGCGCAGAGTTCGTGGCCGATCAGCAGGCCGGAGAGGTAATCGGGCTGGGCGCTGGCGCTCAATTCACCGGTCAGGCCCAGGCTGCGGGCGCTGAATACGGTGGACAGCGGGCCGATCTCGCCTTCGGCGGACAGCGCGACCTGCACGCCGTGGTCGAATGCCGAGGCATCGAACGCTGCGCCGCGTTGCTGGGTACGGCCGAGGATGCTGTGCTCGCTTAGCACGGCGAACACTTCACCGGTCATGAAGGTATCGAAATGCACGATGCAACCGTCGGCCACCTGCACCCATTTCGAATGGCTGCCGGGCAGCCCGATCAGCAGGTCATCCGTGGTGACGCTGGGCAGTGCGCCGAGCACCTGGGTTTCTTCGCCGCGCATGACATTGGGCAGCCGGGAACGCTGAATCACACCGGGCACGATGTGCACATCGACACCGCGGCGGCTGCTCACGGTCTGCAAGGAGGCACCCAGGCTGGCGACATTGGCGGGGGTGTCGCGGTAGGCCGCTTCGTGCCAGCCCTGGGCGCTGCCGACCATGCCGCAGGCAATCACCGGCAGGCCAGGCTGGGCGTCGAGCCAGTCGCCGCAGGCATCGTCGAAGGCCAGTTCGAAACCGTCGCTGCAGCGTTCGCCGTTGATCAGGCGCGGGGCCTTGGGCAGTTGCATGATGCCACTGGGCAGCGCGCGCACGTCCTGTACCTGGCCGTTGGCGCCGAGTTTGTAAGCACGAAGGGAGGTGGTTCCCCAGTCGAGCGCGATCAATTGCGCCTGCATCGCTTCACCTGTTCTGTTCTTGGCAGTGAGTGAGGGCGACTATAAACCTGGGGAGCGTTAAATTCCAATATGTAAAATACAATCCCATATATAGGGATTTTGCTGATTTACTGGGTAGGCTTCGTTTGGGCTGGATGTGCCTGTCGCCGCAGGTGTGGCGCCTGTAAGACCGAGCGCCGCCCGCGCGGCGCATCGCGGATAAATCCGCTCCTACATCTATTGCAACGTGACCATGCCTGACAGGCCATGGTTGCCAGCCTGTTCGTAGGGCTCAAGTCATGTGCCAAGGCAGGCAACCATGGCGTAACAGGTTCGGCACGTTGCAACAGATGTAGGAGCGGATTTATCCGCGATGCGCCGCGCGGGCGGCGCTCGGTCTTACAGGCCATGAAAATGCCACGACGTAGAACCGCGGCAACACCCCCTTACTCAGGCAAGGCAAACGCCATCACATAGTCGCCTTGCTTGGTGCCCAGCGAACCATGCCCGCCGGCCATCACCAACACATACTGGCGCCCGTCCTTGCCGGTGTAGGTCATCGGCGTGGTCTGCGCGCCTGCTGGCAGGCGCCCTTCCCACAGCACCTTGCCGTCACGCACGTCATAGGCGCGCAGGTATTGGTCGAGGGTGCCGCTGAGGAACGCCAGGCCGCTGGCGGTAGTGAAGGTCCCGCCCAGGCTCGGCACGCCCATTGTCAGCGGGATCGGCACTGGCGAGCTGTCACGCACGGTGCCGTTCTTGTGCTTCCAGATCACCTTGTGGGTAGTCAGGTCCACGGCCGCCACGTAACCCCACGATGGCGCCTGGCATGGCAGGCCCAGCGGTGACAGGAAGGCGCCCATGATGACGCCATACGGCGCCCCCTTGTTCGGCTGGATGCCTTCGGTCTCGCTCTTGCGCGCAGGCTGACTGGCGATTTTCGCGGCCGGAACCAGTTGCGACTTGAAGGCCATGTAGCTGGGGTTGACGAAGGCGATCTGGCGCACCGGGTCGACCGAAATGCCGCCCCAGTCGAACACCCCGAAGTTGCCCGGGTACACCAGCGAGCCCTGCAGCGACGGCGGCGTGAAGATGCCGTCATAGCGCATGGAGCGGAAGTCGATGCGGCACAGCAGCTGGTCGAATGGCGTCACGCCCCACATGTCACGCTCGTGCAGGGTCGGCGGCATGAAGTTGAGCTCGGACATCGGCTGGGTCGGCGAGGTGTGGTCGCCCTCCACCGCGCCTTGGGGAACCGGCGTTTCGCGAATCGGCACCAACGGCTGGCCATTGCTGCGGTCAAGCACGTAGATGCTGCCCTGCTTGGTCGAGGCCATGACAGCAGGCTTCATTCCATCGGCGGTCTTGATGTCGATCAGGCTCGGCTGGCCGCCGACGTCCATGTCCCACAGGTCGTGGTGGGTGAACTGGTAGTTCCAGCGCACCTTGCCGCTGGCGATATCCAGGGCCACCAGGCCGGCACTGAATTTCTCGGCTTCCGGTGTGCGGTTGCCACCCCACTGGTCGGGCATCTGATTACCCATGGGCAGGTACAGCAGGCCGAGCTTTTCATCGGCACTGATCACTGACCACACGTTCGGCGAGTTGCGGGTATAGAACTGGCCGTCAGCGATCGGCGCGGTGGCGTCGGGCTTGCCGCTGTCCCAGTTCCAGACCAGCTTGCCGGTGATTGCGTCGTAGGCACGGACCACCCCTGACGGCTCGTCGGTGGATACGTTGTCGGTGACGTGCCCGCCGAGGATCACCAGGCCCCCGGCCACGGTGGGTGGCGAGGTGGAGTAGTAGCCACCGGGGGCGAAGGTGCCAATGTTACGGGTCAGGTCGACCTGGCCATTGTCGCCGAAGCCTGCGCACTGCTTGCCGGTATCGGCATCCAGGGCAATCAGACGAGTATCGGCGGTGGGTACGTAGACACGCTTGGCACAGGCTTGCCCTTCAGCGGGGCGCGCTTGCGACCTGGCCGTATCGAAGTAGGCCACGCCGCGGCAGGTCATGTGCGCCCAACCCTTGAAGTTGGCAGCGTTCTGGGTGCTGAGCTTGGGGTCGAAGCGCCAGATCTCCTTGCCGGTATCCGGGTCAAGGGCGATCACCTGGCTGTGTGGGGTGCAGACGTAGAGTTTGCCGTTGACCTTGAGCGGGGTGTTTTCTGCAGTGGTTTCACCTGGGTCGTCAGGGCCTGGAATGTCGCCGGTGCGATAGGTCCAGGCCAGCTTCAACTTGCCGACGTTCTCGGGGGTAATCTGCTTGAGTGGCGAATAGCGGTCGCCGAATTCGGTACGGCCGTAGGATTGCCAGTCACCGTCAGGCATTTGCGGCGCGCTACTGGCAGTACCCGCCGTGTCGCGATCCAGGTGGCCGACAAGGGTACCGGGGTGGGTGAACTGGCTGGCCAGGGCCATCAGCCCCGCCGCCGCCACCCCCACACCCAGCACGCCGGTACCCAACGGGTATGGCTGGCCAAGGGTCAGCGGTTTGCGCAGCCAAGGCAACAGCAAGATCAGGCCGAGGACGAACCAGAGGGCCAGGCGTGGCACCAGTTGCCACCAGTCCAGTCCCACCTCCATCAATGACCACAGCGTGCTCAGCAGCAGCACGATGCCGTACACGCTCAGCGCTTCACGTCGCCCGGCCAGCAGCAGGCCAGCGGTTATCAGGAAACCGACGCCGGCCAGCAGGTAATACAGCGAACCGCCCAGGGTCGCCAGTTTGATGCCGCCGGCCAATAGCGCCAGGCCCATCAACAGCATGACCACGCCCAGCAGCTTGGGCAACACGCGTGGGGTTTGTGAAGCACCGGTAGTGCTCATCAGCGAATTCTCCATTTCCATTGAACTGAATCGATTAGCCCGTCAAATAACACAGAATAGTATTACGAGATGATTCTGCGACCACTGACGCGCCAGCGTGCACGCTTTGACACCCATGCATCAATGTGCGCGCCGTCATAGTATGACTTTAAATTAATCCAAGTCCTTGAGTTAGAGCCATCGCCAGTATTCATTCACTTGACGACGCGAATTTATTGCATTTCCCAGCGTTGACAGGTGTATTTCAGCTTGATAAAAAACGCCGCAGTTGTACGACAACACATAACAAAAACAACATAGCGGACCCATCCCATGTCGAAAATCTGCCAGACAACCCTCCCCTTTGCGCTGCTTGGCGCCAGCCTGTTCGGCGGCATGCCGGGCATCAGCCTCGCTCAGGGTTTCGTCGAAGACAGCAAGGCCGTGCTGGGCCTGCGCAATTTCTACATCAACCGTAATTTCACCAACCCCAGCAATCCGCAGAGCAAGGCTGAAGAATGGACCCAAAGCTTCATTCTCGATGCCCGCTCCGGCTTCACCGAGGGGCCGGTGGGGTTTGGCGCGGATGTGCTGGGGCTGTGGTCGCTGAAGCTCGATGGCGGTGGCGGCACCTATGGCACAGCGCTGCTGCCACGCCATGACGATGGACGGCCGGCGGATGACTATGGCCGCCTGGCGGTGGCGGGCAAGGCGCGTATCTCCAAGACCGAGCTGAAGATCGGCGAATGGATGCCGGTGCTGCCGATCCTGCGCTCGGACGATGGCCGCTCGCTGCCACAGACCTTCCGCGGTGGCCAGGTGACTTCCAACGAAATGGCCGGGCTGACCCTGTATGGCGGCCAGTTCCGTGGCAACAGCCCGCGCAACGATGCAAGCATGGAGGACATGAGCTACGGCGGCGGCCTGTCGGACCGTTTCAACTTTGTCGGTGGCGAGTACAAGTTCAACCAGGACCGGACCTTGGTCGGGCTGTGGAATGCGGTGCTCAAGGATGTCTACGAACAGCAGTACCTGCAACTGAGCCACAGCCAGCCACTGGGCGACTGGACCCTCGGCGCCAACCTGGGCTACTTCCACGGCGGCGAGGATGGCGCGGAGCGCGCCGGCAAGCTGGACAACAAGACCTACTCGGGGATGTTCTCGGCCAAGTATGGCGGCAACACCTTCTGGGTCGGGCTGCAGAAAGTCGACGGCGATACCTGGATGCGGGTCAACGGCACCAGCGGCGGGACTTTGGCCAACGACAGCTACAACTCAAGCTTCGACAATGCCAACGAGCGCTCGTGGCAGGTGCGGCATGACTTCAACTTCGTGACGCTCGGGGTCCCGGGCCTTACCGTGATGAACCGCTATATCAGTGGCCGCGATGTGCATACTGGAGCAGTGACCGACGGCAAGGAGTGGGTGCGCGAGTCGGAGCTGGCCTATGTGATCCAGAGCGGGCCGTTCAAGGATTTGAGCGTCAAGTGGCGCAACTCGACCATTCGCCGGGACTACAGTAGCAACGAGTTCGATGAGAACCGGCTGATCTTCAACTATCCACTCTCCTTGCTGTAATCCGGCCATTGTGTCGCGAAAGGGGTGCGCAGCAGCCCCAGAAATTGCAGCACATGCGCGAATGCTGGGGCCGCGCTGCGGCCCTTTCGCGACACAAGGCCGCTCCTACAAGGCCATGGAAACGTGCAGAAGCAGCATTGACAACCCCGGAAAGCACTGCCGATAATCAGCAAAGTCATACGACAACTTACAACAATCACAAGTAGAGCCGCCATGACCACCACCCCCTTCAAGCGCCTGCTGCTCACTGGAGCCGCAGGCGGCCTGGGCAAGGTCCTTCGCCAACGCCTGACCGGCTGCGCCGAGGTCCTGCGCC
Organism: Pseudomonas sp. URMO17WK12:I7; assembly: GCF_003269045.1. Taxonomy (NCBI): domain Bacteria; kingdom Pseudomonadati; phylum Pseudomonadota; class Gammaproteobacteria; order Pseudomonadales; family Pseudomonadaceae; genus Pseudomonas; species Pseudomonas sp. URMO17WK12:I7. Next base: position 257,470 of record NZ_QLTL01000009.1, read on the forward strand.
TTTCCGACATCGCTCCAATGGCCCCCGCCAACGGCCCCCATGAAGAAGTCATGCCATGCGACCTCGCCGACAAGGCTGCGGTCCATTCGCTGGTCGAAGGCGTCGACGCCATCGTCCACTTCGGCGGCGTGTCCACCGAGCACTCGTTCGAGGACATCCTCGGCCCCAACATCTGCGGCGTGTTCCACATCTACGAAGCCGCGCGCAAGCACGGGGTCAAGCGCATCATCTTCGCCAGCTCCAACCATGTGATCGGCTTCTACCGCCAGAACCAGACGATCGACGCCCATGCCCTGCGCCGGCCAGACAGCTACTACGGCTTGTCCAAGTGCTATGGCGAGGATGTCGCCAGTTTCTACTTCGACCGCTACGGCATCGAGACCGTCAGCATTCGCATCGGCTCCTCGTTCGATGAACCGCAGAACCTGCGCATGCTCAGCACCTGGCTGAGCTACGACGACCTGACCCAGCTGATCGAACGTGGCCTGTTCACCCCCGACGTTGGCCACACCGTGGTCTACGGCGCTTCCGACAACCGTACCGTCTGGTGGGACAACCGCTACGCCGCACACCTGGGCTACCAGCCCAAAGACAGCGCCGAAGTGTTCCGCGCAGCGGTAGAGGCCAGACCCGCGCCCGCCGCCGACGACCCGAGCATGGTCTACCAGGGCGGAGCCTTCGTCGCTGCCGGCCCATTCAGCTGAACCCACGCACTGCCAGGAGGCTCCAGCATGCACTGCGAACTGATTGTCGACGCCCGCAACGGCACCGGCGAAAGCCCCGTGTGGCACCCCACCGAGCAGGCGCTGTACTGGGTCGACATCCCGGCCCGCCAGCTGCATCGCTGGCGAGACGGCGCCCATCAGGTCTGGCAGGGTGACGAGATGCTCGCCTGCATCGCCCGCACCGAAGGGGGTTGGGTCGCGGGTATGGAAAGCGGCATCTTCCAGCTGCAGACCCACGCTGACGGCAGCCTCCACAGCCGCCTGTTCAGCCCGGTCGTGCATGCCCAACCGGGCATGCGCTTCAACGATGGGCGCTGTGACCGCCAGGGCCGATTCTGGGCCGGCAGCATGCTGATGGACATGCAGCAAGGTGCCCACCTTGGCGCGTTGTACCGCGTCGATGGCGAGGGCCAGTTGCACCCGCAGCTCAAGGACATGATCGTGCCCAACGGCCTGGCCTTCAGCCCTGACGGCACACGCATGTACCTCTCCGACTCGCACCCCAACGTGCAGAAGATCTGGACCTTCGATTACGACATCGACAGCGGCACACCACACAACCAGCGGCTGTTCGTCGACATGCGCGCCTTCCCCGGGCGACCCGACGGCGCCGCCATCGATACCGACGGTTGCTACTGGATCTGCGGCAACGACGCCGGGCAGATCCACCGTTTTACCCCTGACGGGCGCCTCGATCGCTCGCTCAGCGTGCCGGTGAAGAAGCCGGCGATGTGCGCCTTTGGCGGCGCCCACCTCGACACCTTGTTCGTCACCTCGATCCGCCCTGCCGGCAGCGACCTCAGCGACCAGCCCCTGGCCGGTGGCGTGTTCGCCCTGCGCCCAGGCGTGCAAGGCCTGGAGGAACCTGCCTGGCGCGGCTGAATACGGCCTGTACCACACCGCAGTACCCAACACTCACGCGCGAAACCAGATAATAAAAACCACGGAGTTTCACCATGACCTTCAAACGCAAGCTGCTTCTTGCCGTACTCCCGTTCGCTTTCAGCCTGTCGATGCCCGCCTCGGCCCTCGACATCAAGTTCGCCGAGATTCACCCGGCCGGCTACCCGACCGTGGTCGCCGAACAGAACATGGGCAAGAAGCTCGAACAGGCCAGCAATGGCCAAATCACCTTCAAGATGTTCCCCGGCGGCGTGCTCGGTTCGGAGAAGGAGGTGATCGAGCAGGCGCAGATCGGTGCTGTGCAGATGACCCGCGTCAGCCTTGGCATCGTCGGCCCGGTGGTGCCGGACGTGAACGTGTTCAATATGCCGTTCGTGTTCCGCGACCATGAGCACATGCGCAAGATCATCGACGGCGACATCGGCCAGGAGATCCTCGACAAGATCACCAACTCCGAATTCAACCTGGTCGCCCTGGCCTGGATGGATGGGGGCTCGCGCAGCCTCTACACCAAGAAGCCGGTGCGCAGCCTCGAAGACCTCAAGGGCATGAAGATCCGCGTGCAAGGCAACCCGCTGTTCATCGACATGATGAACGCCATGGGCGGCAACGGCATCGCCATGGACACCGGCGAAATCTTCAGCGCCCTGCAGACCGGGGTGATCGACGGTGCCGAGAACAACCCGCCAACCCTGCTCGAACACAACCACTACCAGAGCGCCAAGTACTTCACCCTGACCAATCACCTGATCCTGCCGGAGCCGGTGGTGATGTCCAAGACCACCTGGAACAAGCTCACCCCCGAGCAGCAGGCACTGGTGAAGAAGGTCGCCCGCGAAGCGCAGATGGAAGAGCGTGCACTGTGGGACGCCAAGTCCGCCGCCAGCGAAGAGAAGCTCAAGGCCGCCGGCGTCGAGTTCATCACCGTCGACACCAAGCCCTTCTACGACGCCACCGCGCCAGTGCGCGAGAAGTACGGTGCTCAGTACGCCGACCTGATGAAGCGTATCGACGCAGTCCAGTAACCCCGGACCTTTTCCATGATGACCTCGGCAGCGCGACGTCCGTCGCTCTGCCGCTTTGGTGATGCCTATGAAAACGCTTTTCCTGCGCGTCAACGACACGCTGTACCGCAGCTGTATCTGGGTCGCCGGGCTGTCGATCCTGGCCATGACGCTGATCATTCCCTGGGGCATCTTCGCCCGTTACGTACTCGGCACCGGCTCAAGCTGGCCAGAGCCGGTTTCGATCCTGCTGATGGTGCTGTTCACCTTCATCGGCGCCGCCGCCAGCTACCGCGCAGGTGCGCACATGGCGGTGGCGATGGTTACCGACCGCCTGCCGGAACCACTGCGCCAGGGGGTGGCGGTGTTCACGCAACTGCTGATGGTGGGTGTCTGTGTGTTCATGACCTGGTACGGCTTGAAGCTGTGCGTCACCACCTGGAACCAGTTCATGGCCTCGCTGCCCAGCGTGCGGGTGGGCATGAGCTATGCGCCGATCCCGGTCGGTGGCGTGCTGACACTGATCTTCGTGCTGGAAAAACTCCTGCTGGGTGACCAGAGCCAGCGCAAGGTGGTGCGGTTCGACCTGGTGGAAGAAAACGAGGGGGCGGCGTAAATGGATGCGTTCATTCTGTTGGGCAGTTTCATTGCGCTGATCCTGCTGGGCATGCCGGTGGCCTACGCCCTTGGCCTGTCGGCGCTGATCGGCGCGTGGTACATCGACATCCCGCTGCAGGCGATGATGATTCAGGTGGCCAGTGGGGTTAACAAGTTCTCGCTGCTGGCCATTCCGTTCTTCGTCCTTGCCGGGGCGATCATGGCCGAAGGTGGCATGTCGCGGCGCCTGGTGGCGTTCGCCGGGGTGCTGGTGGGCTTCGTGCGCGGCGGGCTCTCGCTGGTCAACATCATGGCCTCGACCTTCTTCGGCGCGATCTCGGGCTCGTCGGTGGCTGACACCGCGTCGGTCGGTTCGGTGCTGATTCCAGAGATGGAACGCAAGGGCTACCCACGCGAATTCTCTACCGCAGTGACCGTCAGCGGCTCGGTGCAGGCGTTGCTGACCCCGCCCAGCCACAACTCGGTGCTGTACTCGCTGGCAGCCGGTGGCACGGTGTCGATCGCTTCGCTGTTCATGGCCGGGGTGATGCCCGGGTTGCTGCTGAGCGCGGTGATGATGGGCCTGTGCCTGGTCTTCGCGAAGAAGCGCGACTACCCCAAGGGCGAGGTGATCCCGCTGCGCCAGGCGTTGAAGATCGCCGGTGAAGCGCTGTGGGGCCTGATGGCCATGGTGATCATTCTCGGCGGCATTCTGTCGGGCGTGTTCACCGCGACCGAATCGGCTGCAGTGGCGGTAGTGTGGTCGTTCTTCGTGACCATGTTCATCTACCGCGACTACAAATGGCGCGACCTGCCCAAGCTGATGCACCGCACCGTGCGGACCATCTCGATCGTGATGATCCTGATCGGCTTCGCCGCCAGCTTCGGCTACGTGATGACCCTGATGCAGATCCCGTCGAAGATCACCACGGCGTTCCTGACCCTGTCGGACAACCGCTACGTGATCCTGATGTGCATCAACTTCATGCTCTTGCTGCTGGGCACGGTGATGGACATGGCGCCGCTGATCCTGATCCTCACGCCAATCCTGCTGCCGGTGATTACCGGTATCGGCGTAGACCCTGTGCATTTCGGCATGATCATGCTGGTCAACCTGGGGATCGGGCTGATCACACCGCCTGTGGGCGCTGTGCTGTTCGTCGGGTCAGCGATTGGCAAGGTGAGCATCGAAGCCACGGTGAAGGCGCTGCTGCCGTTCTACCTGGCGTTGTTCCTGGTGCTGATGGCAGTGACCTACATTCCGGCCATTTCGCTGTGGTTGCCGAGCGTGGTCCTGTAACTGCAAGCGGGTTGCCTGTAGGAGCGGCCTTGTGTCGCGAAAGGGCTGCAAAGCAGCCCCAGGATCTGCGCATTGACGCTGGAACCTTGGGGCCGCTTTGCGGCCCTTTCGCGACACAAGGCCGCTCCTACAGGGTCCCAGGTTCTCAAAGCAAACGGATCCTGCACATGGCTTTCTCTTCCTCTGCTGTAATCCCCTTCCCGCGCAGGCTGGCTATCGCCCTCCTCGTCCTGCTGGCCTGTTCGTTCGCCGGCAACCACATCGCCGCACGCATCGCCTTCGATGACGACACCGGCGTACTGCTGGCCATCCTCTGTCGCTCAGGCATCACCTTCCTGGCGCTGGCCAGCCTGGTGCTGTGGCAGCGCCAGCCGCTGGGCCTGCCAGCCGGCACATGGCGCTGGCAGCTGCTGCTGGGCCTGCTGATCGCCACCCAGAGCCTGTGCCTGTACTCGGCAGTGGCACGCATTCCGGTGGCCTTGGCACTGCTGGTGGGCAACACCTTCCCCATGCTTCTGGCGCTGCTGACCTGGGCACTTGGCGGTGCCCGCCCGAGCGGGCGCACGGTGCTGTTCATGGGGCTGATCCTGTGTGGCCTGGTGCTGGCGCTGGATGTACCGGCACGGCTGGCCGACGATGGCGACGCGAATCCGCACTGGGCCTTGGGCGTGGGCCTGGCGTTCTGCGCCGCCTGCGTGTTCGCGTGTGCACTTTGGATCACCGACCACAAGCTGGCGAGCGTGCGCGGCCCCGTGCGCAGTCTGCTGACCTTGCTGATCGTGTTCGGCAGCATGCTGGTCGCCGGCATCAGCGGCGTGATGCCCGCCGGCTTGTCGTTGCCGGGCAGTGCCAGCGGGTGGATGGCGCTGGCCAGCCTCGTGGTGTTGTATGGCGTGGCCTTCACCTTGCTGTTCGTCTGCGTGCCGAAACTGAACATGGCGCAGAACGCGCCGGTGATGAACGTCGAACCCATCGCCACCTTGCTGCTGGGCTGGGCGTTGCTTGACCAGCAACTCAGTGGCCTGCAACTGATAGGCGGTGCCGTTGTGGTGTGCGGCATCGTCCTGCTGACCTACCGGAGGCCCTGATGAGCGTCCCCCTGCTGCACCTGCAAGACCGCCTTACCCGCCTGAGCATCGCCCCCGAGCTGGGCGCCAGCCTGGTCAACTGGCAGGCCAGAGCCACCGGCCAGGCGCTGCTGCGCCCAGCCGACGAGGAGGCCCTGGCCAGCGGCAGCCCGCGGCGCCTGGGCTGCTACCCCTTGGCCCCGTGGTCCAACCGCATCGCCGAGGGCGGCTTCCTGCGCCCTGATGGCTGGCTGGCCCTCACGCCGAACACGGGGCATGACCCTTACCCGATACACGGCAGCGCCTGGCAACAGGCCTGGCAAGTGGAGCATCACAGCGAGCAACGTACCCGTCTTGGCCTCGAAAGCACTGTGCCATTCGCCTACCGGGCTACCCTCGACATACACCTGCACGAAGGCTGCCTGAATATCGATTTGCACGTGACGCATCTGGACTCGGCTGCCACCTGGTATGGGCTGGGGCTGCATCCTTACTTCCCGCGCTACGGCGATACAAGGCTGCGCGCAGAGGCGCGCAAGGTGTGGCTGGCAGATGATGGAAATTTGCCTTCCCGGCAAGCTGCGCTGCCTGAGGACTGGAGCTTCGCCACTGCACGAACGCTGCCAGCCGCGGTGGTTGATCACGCGTTCAGCGGATGGCCTGGTGACTGTGTGATCGAGCAGCCGAGCGCTGGGTATCGGTTGGCCTGCAGCGCCAGCGGCGCCGAGCATTTTCTGTTGTTCTGCCCACATGATCAGCCGTTCTTCTGCTTTGAGCCGGTGAGCCACCCGATCAATGCGCATCACTTGCCAGGGCGGCCGGGGCTGCGACTGCTGCAGAAGGGCGAAACGAGCAGCCTGGGATTCAGGATGCAGTATCAGGCATTGTGAATGCCTGATACTCGGGCTGCTGCGCAGCCCAATCGCGACACAAGGCCGCTCCTACAAAGACCGTATTTAATGCTGTAGACGCGGCCCTTGCATTCCATGCCTTACGCCAGTGCCTCGGTCGTCGGTGCCAGTGGCCTTTGCGAAGCGGCCCCTTGCACCTCCCGCGCGACCTTCCACACCAGCACCGCCGCCACGATATCGAACGCCGCAAGCACCACGAACAGCGGGCTGTAGCCGATCTGCGTGACCAGGATGCCAAATACCAGGGTGAACAGCGCCGCCCCCAGGTAGCCGCACATCCCGCCCATGCCGGTCGCGGTCGCCACCTGGTCCTTGCTGAAGGAATCCGAAGTGATCGAATACAGCGCACCCGACAAGGTCTGGTGGGCGAAGCCGCCAATGCACAGCAGCAGGATCGCCGTGTACGGGCTTTCGACCAGGCCGATGCAGGCCGGGCCAATCATGCAGCTGGCGCCGAATACCAGCACCATTTTGCGCGAGGTGAACAGCGACACCTTGAAATAGCGATGGAACATGGGGCTCAGGTACCCCCCGAGCACACAGCCGATGTCGGCAGCGAGGAATGGCAACCAGGCAAACATCGCCACTTCCTTGATGTTCATGTGCCGCTCGGTCATCAGGTACAGCGGAATCCAGGCGTTGAAGGTCTGCCAGGCCGGCTCGGAAAGAATGCGTGCCGAGGCGATGGCGTAGAAGTTGCGGGTTTTGAAGATGCGCTTCCAGGCGCCCTTCTCGCGCCGCTCTGCCTTGAAGTGAGCTTCCTGGCCGGACAGGATGTAGTCACGTTCCTCGTCGCTCAGGCGTTTCTGATCACGCGGGTGCTTGTACAGCAGCATCCACAGCAGGGTCCATAGCACACCGGATAGGCCGACGATGACGAATGCCAACTGCCAGCCACTGTGCAGGATCGCCCATACCACCAGCGGTGGCGCCAACAGCGCGCCCAGGGAAGAACCGATATTGAACCAGCCAATGGCGACCGAGCGTTCCTTGGCAGGGAACCACTCGGTGGTGGCCTTGACCCCGGCCGGCAAGCCAGCAGCCTCGGTCATGCCCAGCAAACCGCGTAGAAATGCCATGCTCTGCCAGCCGCTGGCCAGCGCCGCGCCTGCACAGGCCAGTGACCAGGCCAGGGCGAATACGGCAAAGCCCAGCTTGGTGCCAATGAAATCGATGAGCCAACCGGCGATCGGCTGCATGAGCGCATAGCACATCTGCCAGGTCGCGACGATCTTGGCGTATTGCTCGGTGGTGATGGAGAGGTCGGTCATCAGCGTAGGGGCTGCCACCGAGAGGGTATTGCGGGCGAGGTAGTTGACGACGAGCCCGGCCGTGACAAGGCTGACCATCCACCAACGGATGCCTTTGATCTTCATGGTTCACCTGAATTTTATTCTTAGATTTACGGGTGATCTGTCTCATGCGCCGGCAGGGCTAAATGAGACAAATTGTTTCAGGTGAAGATTGCCATGTCATAGGTCGTCGTACAACAATAATTACTCATGACCAGCAAAAATGGGCGTATACATCGGAATCGAGTGAGATCCAGTTACGTTGTACGACCTCAAAGGTCAATCCAATTGACGAGCCCGCAGGTCCTGCGCCAGCAGGTCGATGAACGAACGCACCTTCGCCGAGCCGTACTTGCTCTCGCGGTGCAAGACGTGGATCGGCCAGGGAGCTTCCTCGTACTCGGCGAGAATGACTTTCAACTGGCCGCTGGCCAGTTCATCGACCACTTGATATGACAGCAACCGGGCGATGCCCAGCCCGCCCACTGCCGCAGCGATTGCACCGTCGTTGCTGGTGACTGTCAGCCGCGGCTTCATGCGCACCAGGGTCGGCTCGTCGGCCAGGCCGAAGCGCCAACCGGCGCGGGGCGAGAGGTTGGTGGTGGCGATCACCGCATGTTCCGGCAAGTCCGACGGGTGCTGCGGCTCGCCCATGCGCGCGAGGTACTCGGGCGATGCACACAGCATCCGCCGCACCCGGCCCACACGCAGGGCCTTCAGACCGGAGTCGGGCAATGGCCCGATGCGCACAGCCACGTCCATACCCTCCTCGACCATGTTCACCACACGATCGAGGAAGTACGCCGATACGTCGACTTCGGGGTATTGCTGCAAGTAACGCACGATGCAGGGCATGACGAACTTCTTGCCGAACAGTATTGGCGCAGTGATCGCCAGTTCGCCCTTGGGGGTGGCATTGATACCCGCCGCAGCTTCGTTGGCCTCATGGATGCTGGCGAGGATGTGCCGGGTGTCTTCCAAGTAGCGGCTACCCGCCTCGGTCAGGCGCACACTACGGGTGGTGCGCAGCACCAGCTTGACCCCGATCTGCTCTTCAAGCGCGCTGACGGCACGGGTGACGGCCGCGGGTGAGATGTCCAGGCGACGGGCGGCAGCGGCGAAGCTTTCCAGCTCGCCGACGGCGACGAACACCTTCATCAGGTGGATCTGGTCCATGGGCGCTCCAGGGCATCGGGGGTGCGGGGATTATCGATTATCTGGGCAATTTTCGCTGCCCGTTCCGGCCCTTTCGCGGACACGCCCGCGAAAGGGCCAGCAAAGCAACCTCATAGTTCCAGCACCAATGCCTGGGCCGGTACCGCACAGCAGATCAGCGCAGTGCCCTCCTCTGGCAATTCGGCGGGCGGATTCGGGTAATGCACCTGCCCACTCAACACCTGGGTCTTGCATGTACCGCAAGACCCACCCCGGCAACTGAAGTCTGGTGCCAGCCCGCGCGCCTCTGCCAGCTCCAGCAAGGTTCCGCTTCCCGGCGCCCAACGTGCCTCCTTGGCAGAGCTGGCGAAATACACGGGGACCGGTTCGCTGGCGGCCGGTGGCTGCTGCAGCGTCGGCTGGTTGTCATCGCCATGGCGGCGCAAGGTCGATGGCCCGAAGGCTTCGGCATGAATGCGCGCATCCGGCACATGCACGCCGCGCAGCCCTTCGTACAGGTCCTGGGTGAAACTGGCTGGGCCACACAGGTAAAATGCGTAATCATCCAACGTCAGCATCGCTTTCACCTGCTCAATGCCCAGCCGCCCTGCGTGCTCGAAATCACGCCCTTGCACCGCTTCGGTTTCAGGTTGGCTCAGCGAGCGATGCACGCTCAAGCGTGTTCCGGCCTGCTCACGCAATTCGGCCAGTTCTTGCTGGAACGGCAGCTCACTCAGGCTGCGTGCCCCCTGAAACAGATGGATGCGCCGGCCCTGCCCGTTCGCCAGCAACTCGCGCAGCATGGCGATCAGGGGCGTGATACCCACCCCGGCGCCGATCAGCACGATCGGCCTGTCGCTGCTGCTATCCAAGGTGAAGCTGCCCATGGGCAGGCGAACTTCCAGCGTGTCTCCGGCCCCGACTCGCTCATGCAAATAGCGCGACGCCGGCCCCTGCGCCTTGACGCTGATGCGCAAGAAACCATCGGCTGGCGCGCTAGACAAACTGTAGGTGCGGATCAGCGGCGCCTCGCCGCCCAGCGAGATACGAACGGGAATGTGCTGGCCGGGCAAGAACTCCACCGGCTCGTCCGTGGCAAGGTAGAACGAGCGGATATCGCGGCTCTCTTGCTCCACACGTGCCACCTGCCAGCTCAACCACTGACGCTGCCGTTCACGTTGCTGCAGCCGTTGCTCCGCCTCTGCCCAGGTACCGGTCATGAGGCTGGTCGGCGCATATTCCTGGAACACCCAGCGCAGGCTCACCGCTGCGCGGCGCAGCACGACGTGCTCGATGTCCAACGTCCACAGCCGCTCGGCCCCTTCGAAGGCCTTGATCAACGGGCTGTCGAGCAGCACTTGGGTACGCCCGGTCACCTGCAATACATCGCCGGTCATGAAATCGACGAACAACAGCCCGGCCTGCGGATTCTCCAGCAGGTTGCCGAGAGTATTGAAATGCAGGTTGCCAGCATAATCGGGAATGGTCAGGCGATTGCCTTCGACCCTGACGAAACCTGGGCGACCGCCACGGTGGGAGACGTCTACCGAACGTTGGCCGTGCGGGTGATCGATGTAGCTGGCGACGAACAATGTGTCGGCGTTCTCGATCATTGCGGCCGTGCTGGCATCCAGCCCTTGCGCATCGATGCGCCTCTGTGCCGGTTCATCGACGCGGGTGTATTCGCGCAGCTGGATGTACTGCGGACAATTGCCGAACGATTGTTCCACCTGCACGTCCAGGCAATCGTCAGCGGCCTGGGCGATCAACCCATTCATGCGATTGCGCCGGCGCGTGTGCAACTCGATGCCGAGCAGGCCGATGGCCCCGCCAGCGGCCAGCCCTGGTGTTGCCGGGTCGTCACTGGCCGGCTGTGTGTGGATCAGCAAATGCCGGGGGTCGGGCGAGCTGATGAAACCCTCCGGGCCTTCCAGCAACGTCGCCCAAGGCCTGCCGCCCGAGTCCACAGCCCCAGCGACGATGAACGGCAACTGCTGGTAGAACATGCGGTGCTGATCGGGCATGAAGTCACGAATGACCTTCTGCCCGAACACGTCCATGCGCTGCGACACTCCGACCTGCTCCTGCAGGCGTTTCTCGCCAGCGTGCCAAGGCGAGCTGCGATGGTTGGGGAGTTGCGCCATGGCGGCATTCCTCGCGTGGGGTGGCGGCTCAGACGCTAGTCTGCAAGCCGACGGCGGTGCGTGGCATGGCCACGAAGCCAGGTAACGCTTCAATACGAGCCAGCCAGGCTCGCACATTGGGGTAGGGTTCCAGCGAGACATTGCCTTCGGGCGCGTGGGCGATGTACGAGTAGTTGGCAATATCTGCGATGGTTGGTTGATCGCCGACCAGGAATGTCGACTTGGCCAGCTCGGCATCCATTACCTTGAACAGGGTGTGGGCGCGGCCGATGACGTCGTCGGTGTCGAACGAAGCGCCGAATACGGTCACCAGACGGGCGGCGGCAGGCCCGAAGGCCAGTGGCCCGGCGGCAACCGACAGCCAGCGTTGCACGCGGGCAGCATTCAGCGGGTCATGGGGCAGCCATTTGCCAGCCTTGTCGTAGGTGCTGGCCAGGTAAACCAGGATGGCATTGGAATCGGCGATGACAGTGCCGTTGTCATCGATCACCGGCACTTGGCCGAACGGGTTGAGGGCGAGGAATTCCGGCTGCTTGTGCGCACCTTTGGCCAGGTCGACGAATACCCGTTCGGTGGGCAGGTCGAGCAGCGACAGCATCAGCTCGATACGGTGGGCGTGGCCCGATTTGGGGAAGTTGTAGAGTTTGATCATGGGCTGGGCTCCAGGAGGGCACCGGGGTGGTGCCAGCTGGAGCCCATCCTGCGCTGATTCGGCTGGCAGCAGAATCAGTGCAAGGAGCAAACCATAATTTCGCCTTACGAAATAATCGAAAGGTCAGTGTCGCGACTGCTTCTGATAGCGATACAAGCCCCGCGCCGCCTCGACCACGTGCGGCACGCAGGCCTGCAATTCATCGAAGCTCATGGCATCGAGCAACTCGAAGTTGTCTTCCAGGCCATGCAGCGAAATAGCCTTGAGCCGTTGATCCTGCTCTGGCGGCAACTGGCCCCAGGCAGCGATCTGCGTGCCACGCATGTAGCCGAAGCACCATTCCTCCATGATGATCGCCGGCCCCTCCTCGGCTTCGCTTTCCTCAAACAGCGGCTCGAAGCTATCGAGGTTTTCTGCAAGTTGCTCGGCGACCTGGTGGGCATAGCGCAACATCAAGGCGGTGTAGGCCTCTTCATGGGCAGGCTTCTTGAATTTCGGTACCTTGCCACCCGCGACAGTGGGCAGCCATTGCTCTGGCAGTACGTCGACCGGGGAACTGGCCAAGGCGGTGAAAAAGCCGTTGAGCTCGGCCAGGTTGAGCACCGAATAGTCGTTGCCGTAGGTGATCAGCAGGTCTTCGAGGCGGGCGAGTTCTTTTTCGCTGAGGGCGGGGAGCATGTGCGGACGTCCTGGGTGAAGAATTGCGTGCACCCTAGCACATGGTGATCAGCTGGAGGGATTTGTTACCTGTACAAAAGCAATCGCCGGCAAGCCAGCTCCCACAAGGTCCTGCAACGGCCATGAGGCCTGCAAAAAACCTGTGAAAGCCGACTTGCCGGCGATCAAGCCGTTAAGCCTTATACCGCCAGCGCACGCTCACGCAGCTCGCTGTTGAGGATGCGGTCGTTCTCGCTGTAGTCGACCGGGCAGTCGATCACGTGCACGCCAGGGGTCTTGATGCAGTGCTCGAGCAGCGGCAGGAAGGCTTCGGCGCTTTCCACGCGGTGGCCATTGGCACCGTAGGCTTCGGCATATTTGACGAAGTCCGGGTTACCGTAGTCCAGGCCGAAATCGGTGAAGCCCATGTTGGCCTGCTTCCAGCGGATCATGCCGTAGCCGTCGTCACGCAGGATCACCACGGTGATGTGCATGCCCAGACGCACCGCCGTTTCCAGCTCCTGGCTGTTCATCATGAAGCCGCCGTCGCCACACACCGAGATCACCGGGCGGTCCGGGTAGACCAGGTGCGCCGCCATTGCCGATGGCAGGCCGGCGCCCATGGTCGCCAGGGCGTTGTCGAGCAGCACGGTGTTCGGCTTGTGGGCCTTGTAGTTACGGGCGAACCAGATCTTGTAGATGCCGTTGTCCAGGGCAACGATGCCTTCGGACGGCAGTACGCGACGGATGTCGGCGACCATGCGCTGCGGGTAGACCGGGAAGCGGTTGTCGTCGGCGCCTTCGGCGATCTGCGCTTCGTTGGCTTCACGGATGGCCATCAGGCGGGTGAAGTCCCAGTGCGCGGTGTCGGTCAGCGCTTCGCTGATCTGCCACACGGCGTTGGCAATGTCGCCGATCACTTCGACCTGCGGGAAGTACACGGCATCGACTTCGGCGGAGCGGAAGCTGATGTGGATGACTTCGGTGCCGCCACGGACCATGAAGAACGGCGGCTTCTCGATCACGTCGTGGCCAATGTTGATGATCAGGTCGGCCGCTTCGATGGCGCGGTGGA